>NZ_JBBIAR010000003.1:0-159011 GCF_054185165.1 Bradyrhizobium sp. UFLA05-109
CGTGCACACCGGCGAGCTTGCCGCGCACGGCATCGTTGATCTCGAACGTCGTGTTCGCCATTCCGAGCGGCTTGAAGATGCGTTCGGCGAAGACCTCGCCGAGCCGCTTGCCGGTAATGCCCTCGACCACCTGCCCGACCCAATCGATGTTCGTTCCGTATTCCCATTTCGAGCCGGGATCGAACAGAAGCGGCGTCATCAGCGAGGCCTTCGACGAGGTGATCACGCTCGGCTGCCCGTGGTCGGTCGCCAGGCGCAAATAGCTTTCATTGAAGAAGTCGTAACCGAAGCCGCCGACATGCAGCAGCAGCATGCGCGTGGTGACCTCGCGCTTGGGTGCGCGGAGCATGGGCTGGCCCTTGGCGTCGAAGCCGTCGATCACCTGCAGTTTGCCGATGTCAGGCGCATATTTCTTGGCGGGGGCATCGAGGTCGAGCTGGCCCTCTTCGATCAATTGAAGAGCCGCGGTGCCGGTGATCGCCTTGGTGGTCGAGAAGATGGCGAAACTCGAGTCCGTCGTCATCGCTTCCGGCTTGTCGGTGCGACGTTTGCCGGCGGCGCCTTCGTAGATATTGCCGTTGCGATCCGTCACCATGGCGACGACGCCCGGGACACCCGGCCCGCTCGTGACCGTCTCATTGAGGATTGCGTCGGCGTCTACTGCGAATTCCTTGCACATGTATTCCTCCAGTTTGTGTTTTATGAGATGCGAGAAAGGAGGGCCGCGCTCGCGGGGAGCGCTCGCGCGACCTTGCGTCGATCACTGCTTGGCAAAGCCGGGATAGGCCGAGGAGGCAACTTCATCGCACTTCTGGCGATAAGTCCCGACGCCACCGATATAGGAGAGCAGGCGGCGCGGCTTGCCCTCGACATTCGAGCCCATGTACCAGGAGTGCGTCTTGGTCACGAGGGTGGTGTTCGCGACCTCATCGTGATGCGCGACCCAGGCGTCCTGCGTCTCCTTGGTGGGCTCGATGACACTCAGATGGTTCTTCTTGAGATAGGCGATGCAATCGCTGATCCACTCGACCTGCTGCTGAAGACATGTCGTCATGTTGCAGAGCGCCGTCGAGGGCGCCAGCGGCGCGCCGGTCGTGAACATATTGGGATAGCCGTGGACCTGAAGCCCCATCGTGGTCCTGATGTCGCGGCTCCACTCGTCCTTGAGCGAGCGGCCGTCGCGGCCACGGATGTCGATGCGCGTCAATGCGCCGGAGCCGGCGTCGAAGCCGGTCGCGAGGATGATCACATCCAGCCCATACGACGTTCCATCGGTGAGCTCGATACCCTCTGGCGTGATCCGCTTGATCGGGTTGTTCTTGACGCTGACGAGCTCGACATTCGCCTGGTGAAAAGCCTCCAGATAGTTGGTCTCGAGCGGGACCCGATGCGTGCCGAAGCCGTAATCGGTCGGGATCAGTGTCTCGCAGAGCTTGGGGTCCTTCAGGCGCGCGCGCATCTTCTTGCGGACGAACTCTGAGATCTCCTCGCTGACGTCCTCCTCGAAGAACATCTCGACAAATGAGGCGAGCCACAGCCGCAGCGAGCCTTCATCCCAGATCTTCTCCAGAACGGCGTGCCGCTGGTCCGCCGTGAGATCCTTCCAAGCGCCGTTGGTGAAGTCGTATTCGAAGCCGGTGAAGGAGTGCGGCAGGACCTTGCGGAATTCCTCGAACCGCGCCTTGTAGGCCTCGACCTCCTTCGGCCCGTATTTCGGGTTCTTCATCGGGATGATGTATTGCGGCGTGCGCACGAACGCCTTCAGGCTGCCGACCTCGCCGGCGATGGTCTGGATCACCTGAATGCCAGTAGCGCCATTGCCGACCACGGCGACGCGCTTGCCGGCGAGATCGAGCTTCTGCTTCGGATAGCGGCTGGTGTGGACGAGGACCCCCTTGAACGTCTCCTGACCGGGAAACACCGACGTCAGCGGCGCGGACAGCATGCCGCAGCAGGTGATCAGGAACTGCGCGTCGATGACATCGCCCTTGTCGGTTGTGATCGTCCATCGCTGCGTCGCCTCGTTGAAGGCCGCGCTCGTGATCGTCGTCGAGAACCGGATGTCCTTGCGCAGATCGAGCTTGTCGGCGACGTAATTGAGCCACCTTTCGATCTCGGGCTGACCGGGGAAACGCTCGCTCCAGCTCCAGCCTTTGTACAGCTCCTCCGAAAAGAGATACTGGTAGATATAGGCTTCGGAGTCGAAACGTGCTCCCGGATAGCGATTCCAGTACCAGGTGCCACCGACGCCGGTGGCCGTATCGACGGCCTTGACCTTCAGTCCCTGCTCGTCGCGCAGCTTGTAGAGCTGGTAGAGGCCGGCAACTCCCGTGCCGATCACCACGGCGTCCAGGCTTTCGTGCCTGCCAACGCCATTGCTCTTGGACTCACTCATGCATTCCTCCCAATGTCAGACTTGTTCTGCTCCCCGCGGCAAAGCGCGGGAGACGCAAAGGGGGAAACGCAGATTGCGTGCCAGATCGGATTTCTGGATTTAAGCGCTTGCAGTCATTGAGGTGTTGGCTGCGGAAGCCAATTTCTCATCCGTTCGAAATTCAAACGGGACGTATGCGGCCAGACCGAATTTCGATCGCCAGACTCAGGAAACCCGAACGCTAAGAACGTGGCACGCTACATCACCGGCACGGTGATCCCGGTGGACGGCAGCTTACTGCCGTGCCCTAGGGCGCGGGGTTCTTAGGAGCAGACAGCGTCGGCTCGCTCTCATGAACCGGCTGAGAGCCAAGCACAGCCTCTCCCGCCGGGTCCCTTTGACCAAAGCGGCCGTGTTTGAGAGTCCAGATCTTGCCATTTCTACGAGAACTCGCGTATGCACGACCTGTAGGATCGTAGTGTGAGAAATTCAAATGGCGATGGAGCTGACGGGCGCGCAAGGCGAGGGATTTGCGACGATTGCCGCTGATGGTCGCGTGTTAGATTCCTGGTTTCTTCGGCTACGCCTGGTTGAGGAGGCCGGCAACGCGGCAACGGTGCGGCTGACGAGCGACGAGATCAACAGATCGTTGGGTGAGTCGGCAGACGGATATGCGCGACACGACGACATCCGCAAAGTCGACATCGTTGCCATTCGCACAGAAATTGACTCCCTTGCATCTGCGCCGACTGATGTGCACGATGCATTTCTTCGGCTCCATCTGCTGAGCCACCGGCTCGTCCAGCCGAATTGCCTGAACCTTGAAGGAATTTTCGGTCTGTTACCCAACGTTGCCTGGACGACGCTCGGTCCCTGTGAATGCTCTCGTGTACCGGAGGCGCGAATCCTCGCGCGAAAGCGTGCTCTCGCGTTTGAGGTGACGGGCGTGGATAAGTTTCCGCGCATGACTGATTATGTGACGCCAGCGGATGTGAGAATTGCAGATGCGGATCGCGTAAGGCTCGGAGCCAATTTGGCTCCGGGCACAACCGTCATGCATGAAGGCTTTTGCAATTTTAATGCGGGTACGCTCGGTCCCTGCATGGTCGAAGGCCGGATAACCGCCGGTGTGGTTGTGGGTAGCGGCAGCGACGTTGGTGGCGGAGCGTCGATCATGGGCACTCTGTCCGGAGGAGGGAAAGAGAGGATTACAGTTGGTGAGCGCTGCCTGATCGGAGCCAACGCCGGTATCGGCATTTCATTGGGTGACGATTGTATCGTCGAAGCGGGCTGTTATGTCACGGCAGGCGCGCGCATCCTTTTGGAAGATGGCCGGGTACTGAAAGCCAAGGAACTCTCGGGCCAGAAGGGCCTGCTTTTTCGACGTAATTCCCAGAGCGGCGCTCTTGAGGCAACCAGACGTACACCAAATTGGGACGGCCTCAACTCGCAACTTCACAGCTAGGCAGTTCAATCCAATGCGAGCGCTTATTGCCGCGGCCTGCGCACGTAGAGCGAGAGAAACCGGTCGATCATCGGATTGATCTGTTCCGGCACTTCCAGCGACAAGAAATGCCCGGAGCCGACGGCCTTGGCCGTAACCAGTTGCGGGCATAATGCCGCAAAGCGATCCAGATCTGCGAGCCGATGAGCCGCTTCGATATACAGCACTGGGACCCGGCAGGCCTGGGCGCACGAGCCCGCCCGATGCAGATCCCAGGGGAATAGACTTGTAAACGTCGAGACCATCACGTGCTGCGGTGTCGCGAGAAAGGTCTGTTCAACACGGGCGCGACAGGCGTCCGTCGGCAGACAGGACTCCGCCACTATTTTTCGCACCTCGTCCGCAAAGCTCGGCCCCCTCAGGCCTTCCAAATAACCGGTGAACACTGCTCCTGCTGAGGCAGGGAAGAACACCCCGGAGTCGAGCAGCACCAGGCCTGCAGGAAAGTCCGGATAGCGCGCGGCGATTTCCAGTGCCATGTTGCCACCCATGCTTTGACCTACGATGACCGGCTTCGTGATCTGTTGCTGGGTGCATAGCCAAACGAGATCCTCGGCGAAGCCTTCGATCGAATAGGCCTGTTGCGGCTTGTCGCTCTCACCATGGCCCCGTAGTTCGGCATTCAAAGCCCGGCCGTGACGAGTGAAATACTCCATCTGGGGGGCAAAATGCGTGCGATCCCCGCCAAGCCCATGCACGAACAGGAACTCAGGCGTTCCGGCCCCGGCGATGTCGAAAGACAGTTGGACGCCGTCACGCGCGATCTTCATGGACTATCTCCATTCTTGCCGACACCCATCGGCGATTGATGCGGTGCCTCGATTCCGGACTGTGCAAGCTGGCGGTGCTCGGTAGCAGTTCTATCACACGCGAGAACAGCTATGTCGCCCAAGAGGGCGCGCTTCTACGTCCGGTCTACCCCGATCACAGCAGCCATTTCGAAGCCCGACCCAACTTCGATATCGAGCCACCAACGCATGCCTATTGCCGATCGATTACTTCCCGCCCCAGCGCCAGCGCGGCGGTTCGCCTTTCCACCAGCAGACGCCGACAAGCGCAAGGCCCAGAACAACGACATAGACGACGAATATGACTGGCGACTGGCGAGCTGGAAGCACCACGGCGCCTCCGATCAGCAGGACGATGAAGACGGCGAAGACGGTCCAGCCTTGCCAGGTGATGGGAAAGCCCCAGCCCCATCCGTAACGCTTAGTCGGGAACCAATAACGGACTTCATCCTGCATGGGCCCGCTCCAAATCGAAATTCGGTCTGACCGCGATATAGGCGCAGGTCCAAAGTTTTGGAGGGGTACCGGGAGACGCCCGCGCGCTCGGCGCGCTGCCTCGCCCCGCTCTTGCGGGGGTGCGACCAGCTTCGCTCGCGCTGGAGGCGAAGGGGTGGCTCACTCTGACTGCAAAATTTCCGCGATGGCGGCGCCGGTCGCGATCGTGCCGAGTTGGCCGCCGACGTCGCGCGTGGCCCGCCCCCGCGCGATCGCCTTCGCCACCGCGTCCTCGATCGCGTGGCCCGCCTCTTCATAGCGTGCGGCCCCCGTCTTCTCCCCGTGCCAGGCCAGCAGCAGCGCGGTCGACAGGATCAGCGACACCGGATTGGCGACGTCCTGCCCGGCGATGTCGGGCGCCGAGCCGTGCGCGGCCTGCGCCATGGCGTGGCGGGCGCCGACATTGAGGGAGCCGCCGAGGCCGAGGCTGCCGGACAATTCCGCGGTGAGATCGGACAGGATATCGCCAAACATATTGGTAGCGACGATGACGTCGAAGCGCTCCGGGCTGCGCACGACATGCGCCATCATGGCATCAACCAGGATGTCGTCGACCTCAAGCCCACGATAGCCCCTCGCCGCCTCGCGGCAGATGTCCAGAAACATGCCGTCGCCGATCTTGAGCACATTGGCCTTGTGCACGATGGTGAGATGCCTGCGCCGCTTCATCGCCAGCCGGCAGGCCGCATGCGCAATGCGCTCGCAGCACAAGCGCGTGATCCGGCGCAGTGAGATCACGACATCAGACGTGACCAGCAGCTCGCCATTGCCTTCTTCCATGTTGCGGTCGGCATAAAAACCCTCGGTGTTCTCGCGCACCACGACGAGATCGAAATCGCCGAGTCGGCCGGGCCGTCCAGCATAGGTACGCGCCGGGCGGATGTTGGCGTAGAGGTCGAGGTTCTTGCGGAAATAGCGCGACGGATTGATCTCGCCACGCGCCTCGTCCTTGAAATCGAAGGTCGCGGTCGGGCCGAGGATCAGGCCGTCTGCGGCGCGCACAGTGTCGAGGAGCTCGCCCCGCACCGTCGTGCCGAATTGCTTCAGGCTGGCGTGACCGACGGCATGCTCCTCGAGCCGCACATTGAGCTCGAAGCGTTCGGATGCGACGCGCAGCACGCCCGTGGTCGCGGCCGTGATCTCCGGCCCGATGCCATCACCTGGCAGCACCACAATTTGCATGGGTCATACCTCTCAAGCCGGCTCGGTCCGATCATACGCCATCGCGCGCGATCACCGCCCGATCTTCGTGCATACCCGCATGCAAGCATATGCCTGTGGCAGGCGGCGCGGCTGTAGTACATCCCGAAAAGCAACACTCAACCCACGCTTTGCGGAGACGGCGCAGGCAATGACAATGACGTTACCTGCGCTCGCGAAAGAGCCCGAACGCCCCCTCGCCGACGGCCTGCCCACGATGCGCCGGCGCTGGGCGATCGCCGCGATTTTCACCGCACTCGCGATGGCCTCGCTCGATACCGCGATCGCCAATATCGCGCTGCCTGCGATTGCGGCCGATCTCCATGTCAGCCCCGAGCAGGTGGTCTGGGTGGTCAACGTCTACCAGATCGCGCTGGTCGCCACGCTGTTGCCGCTGGGAGCACTCGGCGAGATCGTTGGGCATCAGCGCATCTATCTTGGCGGCCTTCTTCTGTTCACGATCGCCTCGCTGCTCTGTGCGGTGGCCTGGTCGCTGCCGAGCCTGCTCGTGGCGCGCACGCTGCAGGGCCTCGGCGCGAGCGGCATCATGAGCGTCAACACGGCCCTGGTGCGCTTCGTCTATCCCGGGCGGATGCAGGGCCGCGGCTTCGGCCACAACGCGCTGGTGGTCGCGACCGCCTTCACCTTGGGGCCGTCGATTGCGTCCGCGATCCTCGCCCTCGGGCCGTGGCCCTGGCTGTTCGCGGTGAACATTCCTTTTGGCCTCGTCGCCATGGGCATCGGCTTTGCGATGCTGCCGAAGACGCCGCGCGCCGATCACGGCTTTGATTTCACCGGTGCCGTGCTGGCCGCGATCTGCCTCGGCCTGTTCATCACCGGCATCGGCAGCGCGGCTCATAATCTCTCCCCGCGCCTCGTCGCGGTCGAGCTGGTCGCAGCACTCGTGATCGGCTTCATCCTGACGCGCAGGCATGCAGATCATCCCGCACCGATGCTGCCGATCGACCTGTTCAGCCGCCCCATGTTCGCGCTGTCGGCGGCGACCGCGGTCTGCTCGTTCGCGGTGCAGGGCCTCGCCTTCGTCTCGCTGCCGTTCTATTTCGAGGACGTGCTCGGACGCTCCCAGGTCGAGACCGGCTTCTTCATGACGCCGTGGCCGCTGGTCGTCGGCATCATGGCGCCGATCGCGGGACGCCTCTCAGACCGCCACGCGGTCGGACTGCTTGGCGGCATCGGGCTCGTGCTGCTCGGCATCGGCATGGCGCTTTTGGCGACGCTCCCGGCCAATCCGTACATCCCCGACATCATCTGGCGCATGGTGATCTGCGGCATGGGTTTTGGGTTCTTCCAGGCGCCGAACATGAAGGCGGTGATGGGAAGCGCACCGCCACATCGCAGCGGCAGCGCAAGCGGCATCGTCGCCACCGCGCGGCTGACCGGACAGACGACCGGCGCAGCGCTCGCCGCGCTCTGCTTTGCCCTCGCGGGACATGACGGCGCCACCGTCGCACTGGCGCTCGGCGCCGGTTTCGCCGCGCTCGGCAGCGTGATGAGCTTCCTCAGGCTGGCGGTGAAGTAGAAAGTGACGCGGACGCGACTGCCGCCGGGATCGGCATCTTCTCGTTCAAAGAAGCCAGACGCTCATCAATGGCGTCGATGACCCGGCGCGAGAACGGTCCGAGATGCGCGTAGGCCGCGATCATCGCGACCGCGATGCGGGCCGAGGATGTGTCGCGCTTGGCGCAGCTGAGAAAGGTTTTCCAGAGCGGACCGTGCGCTTCGGGAATGCTCGACGTCACGCGATGCACGGTTTCCAGCGCACGCACCTTGTTGCGAATGTCGCCCTCGGGAAGCTCCGGACGCTGCCGTGAGCGGTCGAGCATCGTCATCAACCGGTCGACACGGCTCGCATAGGCGGCCGGGTCGTAGATCCTCTCCAGGATTTGCCTGTAGTCCATCAGGATGTCGCGCAGCGGACGCACCGGATCGAAATTGATTCCGGCGGTGCACTGGTCGCCGCCGTTCATGGTCGCCGCCGAATCGTGGTTCGGACGCAACCGGCCTTCGCGGGCGAGACGTCGCGTCAGCTGCGTATTGGGCAGGGCAAAGAGCAGGCCGACCATGCAGACCGGAATCGCCGCCTCCTCGATGAAGTCGATCATGGCATCGGCCATCGAGACCTTCTCGCTGTCGAAGCCCACGATGAAGCCGGCGGTGACGAGCATTCCGGCGCTGTAGATCCTGTGAATGCTCTCGGCGATGTTGCGCCGCGTGTTCTGCTTCTTGCGCATTGCGACCAGCGTCGCCGGATCCGGACTTTCGATGCCGACGAAGATACCGAAGAAGTTAGCAGCCGCCATCAGGTTGAGGAGCTCCGGATCGTCGGCGAGGTTGACCGAGGCTTCAGTCGAGAATTCGAAGGGATAGTCGTGCGCGCGCTGCCATGCGGCGAGCTCGGGCAGGAACAGCTTGAGCGACTTCTTGTTGCCGATGAAATTATCGTCGACAAAATCGAGATGGCCGCGGTAGCCCATCCGGTACAGCGTCTCGAGCTCGGTGAACATCTGCGGCGTCGTCTTGGTACGCGGCACGCGTCCGTAGAGCTCGATGATGTCGCAGAACTCGCAGGTGAAGGGGCAGCCGCGGGAATACTGCACACCGAGATAGAGATAGTCCTCGAATTTCAGGAGGTCGAAACGCGGCACCGGCGTCCTGGTGACGTCGGCCTGGAATTTCGGCGCCGTGAAGACGCCTGAGCGGGCACCGCCCTGCCAGGCCGCGACGAACTCGTCGATGATGCTCTCGGCCTCGCCCAGCACCTGAAAGTCGGCTCGCGCGTAGAGATGGGGGCTCGATGTCGGATCGGGGCCACCGACAACCACCGGCTTGGCCTTGGCGCGGCAAAGCTCGATCAGCCGCAGCGCATCGGTCTGTTGTGGCAGCATCCCGCCGGTGAAGACGACATCCGCCCAGTCAAGGTCATCATCGCCAAGCGGCGTCGTGTTGCAGTCGATGAGGCGTATCGTCCAGCTCTCGGGCAACATCGCCGCGACGGTGATCAGCCCCAGGGGCGCCGCGGGGCGCCGGACGCCCATCAATTTGCAGGACTCGCCAAAACTCCAGAACGACTCCGCCGTGAACAGCGGATAGAGCATGAGCACGTTGCAAGGCCGCGGCACGTTCATGGAACCCCCCAAAGGCTTCGTACCGAGTGTATCAAAGCGCGCCCGTCTTGCATCCCTACAAGCGGGACAAGCGGTCACTTTCTGTTCCAGTGAGAGTCAAACGCCGGAATTGTCGTCAGCTGGGCGTCGTGACAGGCCGCTTTGCCGACGTTCGAAGCGACGGCTCACCGGTACCTGTCCTCGCGGAACTCACCCGCGACCAAAGTCTATTGCTGCAGTGCCTGTTCATTGGGAACCGGGCGACGGCCCAAGCTTTTGTTCGGATGTCCTCACGCGCAGGAGGTGCGTCATGAGCAAGTGGCAAGAGCGCGAAACGGTCCCCGATATCTACAACCTGTTTCTCGCCGCCGTGTTGTTCTTATCGCCGTGGCTGTTCAGGCTGACGAACGAGCAGGGCAAGGTCGATCTCTGGATCACCGGCATCATCATCGGCCTGGTCTCGCTGGCGGCCGTCATCACCTATCGGGATTGGGAGGAATGGCTCAACGTCCTGATGGGAGCCTGGCTCATCGTTTCGCCCTGGCTGTTGGGATTCCCGCATACGCGGGCCATGCACATCAGCATCGGTATAGGCGTGGTCGTCGTGCTTCTGGCCTTCCTCGATCTCTTCCTTCACTACGAGAAGAGGCACCCGGAGGAATTTGCTTCGCCGGGCGGACAGGAAGGACCTCACCCCTAGAGTGCGACGCAGCAGCGCGACGCGGACCTGGATGCCGGGGACGTCATGAGCTGCACGCGCCTTTCCACTGCGCATGCCGCATGGCAGCTTGCTCGGCTGCAACACCGCGCAAGCGGCAATCTTCCTGCGATCCAGCAAAATTCTTGGGCCCCAACCCCAGATTGTTGATTTGAAACGGTTCCGTTTGCCGGACAAATTGCGCGCCTTGAGCCTCATCGGTGGATGGGCCAATCAGGGGACTTGCGATGGCAAACCTTACGATCAACGGAAAATCGATCACTGTCGACGTCGAGCCGGATACACCGCTGCTCTGGGCGATTCGCGAGAACGTCGGCCTCACCGGCACCAAATATGGCTGCGGCATCGCGCAATGCGGCGCCTGCACGGTTCACATCGACGGAGTCGCCACCCGCTCCTGCGGCGTCGCGGTCAGCGAGGCCGTGGGCAAGCAGATCACCACGATCGAAGGGCTGGCGAATGGCGCTACGCTGCACAAGGTACAGCAGGCCTGGATCGCCCATGACGTCCCGCAATGCGGCTATTGCCAGAGCGGCATGATCATGGCTGTCGCGGCGCTGCTCAAGGAGAAGCCGAAACCGACCGACGCCGATATCGACGAGGCCATCACCAATATCTGCCGCTGCGGCACCTTCCAGCAGGTGCGCGAAGCGATCCACACGATCGCGAACGCTTGAGGAGGCGGCCATGAACAAGCACGTTTCACCCGCCATGAATCGCCGCGCCTTCGTCATCGGCACCGCCGCGGTCGGCGCCGGCCTCGCGCTCGGTCTCGACATTCCCTTCGGCGGTCCGGCCGTGGTCCGCGCCGCTGACGGCTCACCCGAGGTGAACGCCTGGGTCGTGGTGCGGCCCGACGACACCGTGGTGATCCGCATCGCCCGCTCCGAGATGGGCCAGGGTACGCTGACCGGCCTTGCGCAGCTCGTCGCCGAGGAGCTGGAATGCGACTGGTCGAAGGTCACGACCGAATTCCCCTCGCCCGGACAGAACGTCGCCCGCAAGCGCGTCTGGGGCGAATACTCGACTGGCGGCAGCCGCGGCATCCGCACCTCGCACGACTATGTGCGCAAGGGCGGCGCCACGGCACGCATGATGCTGATCCAGGCCGCCGCCAATGAATGGAAGGTGCCGGCCTCCGAATGCACCGTCGCGAGCAGCGTCATCACCCATACGCCGTCGGGCAAGACGACGACCTATGGCAAGGTTGCCGAGGCCGCCGCAAAGCTGCCACCGCCGACCGACATCAAGCTGAAGGATCCCAAGGACTGGAAGCTCATCGGCAAGGGCGTCAAGCGCCTCGACACGTCCGACAAGGTCACCGGCACCACTGTCTACGGCATCGACGTCAAGCTGCCCGGCATGCTCAACGCCGCGATCAAGGACTGTCCCGTCACCGGCGGCAAGCTGAAGAGCTACGACGAGGCCAAGATCGCCGGCATGAAAGGCGTAAAGAAAGTCGTGCGAGTCGGCGACAGCGCGGTCGCCGTCGTCGCCGATACGTTCTGGCACGCCAAGACCGCGCTCGATGCGCTGCCGATCGTCTGGGATGAAGGCGAGAACGTAAAGGTCTCGAGCGAGTCGATCGCGAAATGGCTGGCTGAGGGTCTCGAAAGCGGCCCGGCCTACGTCGGGAATTCGAATGGCGACGCGAAAGCCACGCTGGCGGGGGCCGCCAAGAAGATCGAGGCGGTCTACAACTATCCCTACCAGAACCACGCCACCATGGAGCCGATGAACGCCACCGCGCTCCATACCGGCGATAAGTGCGAGGTCTGGTGCGGCACGCAGAATGGCGAGGCCGCGCTCGCCGCCACGCTGGAGGCCTCAGGTCTTCCGGCCGAGAAATGCGACGTCAACAAGCTGTTGCTCGGCGGCGGGTTCGGCCGGCGCGGCCAGACCGATTACGTTCGACAGGCCGTCCTCATCGCCAAGCAGATGCCGGGCACGCCGGTCAAGCTGCTCTGGACGCGCGAAGAGGACATGACGCATGGCCGCTACCATCCGATCACGCAATGCAAGATGACGGGCGGCTTCGACGCCGACAACAATCTGACCGCGTTGCACATACGGATCTCCGGCCAGTCGATCCTGTTCAGCCTGCGTCCGGAGGCGATGGTCAACGGCATGGATCCGGCGACCTTCGCCGGCCTCAACCCCAAGGGCGACGCGCCGTTCGGTTATTCGGTCCCCAATCTCCTGATCGAACACTCGATGCGCAATCCGCACATCATCCCTGGCTTCTGGCGCGGCGTGAACGTCAACCACAACGCCATCTACGTCGAATGCTTCATGGACGAGCTGGCGCACGCCGTGAACCAGGATCCGCTGGAGTTTCGGCGCAAGCTGATGAAGGACCGTCCGAAGCATCTAGCGGTGCTTGAGGCCGTGGCCGAGAAGATCGGCTGGGGCAAGCCGCCGCCGCAAGGCATCTACCGCGGCCTTGCGCACTTCGCCTCCTATGGCAGCTATGTCGCGGCGGCCGCGGAAATCTCGGTGACCGACGGCACCAAGATCAAGGTGCATCGCATCGTGGCCTCGACCGATCCCGGCTATGCCGTCAACCCGGCACAGATCGAGCGCCAGATCGCCGGCTCCTTCGTCTACGGGCTGACCGGACTGTTCTACGGCGGCTGCACCGTCAAGGACGGCGCGATCGTCGAGACCAACTTCGACACCTACGATTCCATGCGTATCGCAGCGATGCCGAAGGTCGAATCGATCGTGATGCCGAGTGGCGGCTTCTGGGGCGGCGTCGGCGAACCCACGATCGCCGTTGCAGGACCAGCCGTGCTCAACGCCTATTTCGCAGCGACCGGCAAGCGCATTCGCTCGGTGCCGCTGCGCGACCAGAACATCACCTTCGCTTGAGAGGGTGCGGCCGCGGCGGCCCAAGGGCCGCCGCAGCATTATCCGGATGATGCTCATGACCACGCGCTCCGTGACACGGCGGAAAGCCGTCCTCGGCATCGCGGCCGCATCGCTGGCCGTCCCTGCGATTGCGCGCGCGCAAGGCGGGGCGCGCGTTGTCGTGGTCGGCGGCGGCTTTGGCGGGGCGGGCTGCGCGCGTGCGCTGAAACGGAACGGTGCGGATCTGCAGATCACGCTGGTCGAACCGAACAGGACCTTCACCGCCTGCCCGTTCAGCAACGAGGTGATCGCAGGCCTGCGCGAGATCGAGGCGCAGCAGTTCGGCTATGAGAAGATCGCTGCTGATGGCGTAACCGTCATCGCGCAGGCCGCGACCGCGGTCGATCCGCAAGCGCGGCGCGTCACGCTGGCCGATGGCTCATCGCTTCCCTACGACCGCCTCGTTCTCTCGCCCGGCGTCGACTTCCATTTCGAGGCGCTGCCCGGCTATGACGAAGCCGCAAGCCAGAAGATGCCGCACGCATGGAAGGCCGGCGAGCAAACCATGCTGCTGCGCAGGCAGTTGGAGGCGATGGAGGATGGCGGCCTCGTCGCAATCGCGGTGCCGGCCAATCCCTCGCGCTGCCCGCCTGCTCCTTACGAGCGCGCCAGCCTGATCGCGCATTATTTCAAGACGAAGAAGCCGCGCTCAAAGGTACTGATCCTGGACGCCAAGGATAATTTCACGCAACAAAGACTGTTCGAGAAAGCGTGGACGGAGCTTTACGGCGGCCTGATCGAGCGCGTATCCCTGTCGCAGGGCGGCCGCGTGACCTCCGTCGATCCCGCGAGCAACACCGTCATTACCGAGTTCGGCAATTACACGGCGCAAGTCGCCAACGTTATTCCGCCGCAGCGCGCCGGGCGCATTGCGGCGGTTGCCGGGGTGGCGGATACCACCGGCTGGTGCCCGATCGATCCCATGACCTTCGAATCAAGACTTGTGCCGAACATGCACGTCATCGGCGATGCCTGCCTCGGCGGTGGCATTCCGAAATCGGCCTCGGCTGCGAGCGCGCAAGGCCGGGCCTGCGCGGATGCGATCGTCAACCTCATCGCGGGCCGAACGCCACAGACACCACGGCTGACCGGCGTCTGCTACAACACCGTCGCGCCCGCCTACGGCTTTTCGCTCGCCGGCAACTATCAGCCCAAGGGCGACATCTTCGCCGAGGTCGAGGGCGGCGCCACCAGCCCGCTCGACGCCCCGCCGGAACGACGCGCTCGCGAGGCTGCGGACGCCGAGCGCTGGTTTCAAACCCTCACGGCGGCGACCTTTGGCTAGGCCGATGAATCATATCGCCGCGCTCATCACGGCGAGCTTTGCGCTTTCCACCGGCGCACGTGCGCAGGCGCTGGTGCCCTACGACATCGTCGGCGACGGCATCCCGGAGTCGCTCACCGGGGTGCCGGGCGATGCGGCGCGCGGGCGGGCGTTGGTGCTCGATCGCAGCACGACCTGCATCCTCTGCCATTCCGGGCCGTTTCCGGAAACGCGGTTCCAGGGCGATCTCGCACCCGATCTCACCGGTGCGGGGAACCGCTGGTCGGCAGGTCAGTTGCGACTGCGATTGGTGGACGCATCGCGCTTTAACCCGCAGACCATCATGCCGTCCTACTTTCGCACTGACGGGCTCGTTCGCGTCGGCCGCAACCTTGCCGGCAAGCCGATCCTCAACGCGGGCCAGATCGAGGACATCGTGGCCTATCTTGCAACGCTCCGGGACTAGGACGATCGATGCGAAGCACACGTCGACAATTCTTGCGTCTCACCGTCGCGGCCGGGACGATCCCCATCGTCACGATTCGTCCGCTCGAGGCGACCCCCGCGATGCTGAACACGGCGATCCGCAACGTCATCGGAGAGGCACAACTGCACACCGGCAAGGTCAGGCTCGACATTCCGCCGCTAGTCGAGAACGGCAACACCGTGCCGATGACGGTCAGCGTCGCGAGCCCGATGACGGCGACCGACTATGTCAAGAGCATCCACGTCTTCAACGAGAAGAACCCACAGCCGAATATCGGCAATTTCCATCTCGGCCCGTGGGCCGGGCGCGCGCAGGTCTCGACCCGCATCCGGCTCGCCGACAGCCAGAAGGTTGTCGCGATCGCGCGCCTGTCCGACGACTCCTTCTGGCAAGTCGCAGCCGACGTCGTCGTGACACTTGCCGCCTGCACTGAGGAGGTGAACTGATGGCCTCTGCCCTGATCAACGTTCCCCCGAAAGCGAAGCGCGGCGAAGTCATCGAGATCAGGACGCTGACCTCGCATATCATGGAGAGCGGCTTTCGCCGCATGGCAGCTGGCGATCTCGTGCCGCGCGACATCATCACGAACTTTACCTGCCGCTACAACGGCACCGAGATCTTTCGCGCCGACCTCTTTCCGGCGATCGCAGCGAATCCGTATCTGTCTTTCTTCACGGTCGCGAAGGAAAGCGGCAAGTTCGAGTTCGAATGGATCGGCGACAACGGCTTCGTGTCGACGGCCTCGGCGTCGATCACGGTCGAATGAGTTTTGCGCGCACGATCATCGCGGCGATGCTGCTGCTCGTCGCCGCACCTGCCCTGCTCGCCGGCGAAATCCCGCTTGAACAGCGCCGCTCGGGTTATTCCTTCATGGGACCCGACACGCGCGCGATGCAGGACGACGATACGTCCAATCCGGGCATGCTGTTCGTGCTGGACGGTGAAACATTGTGGAAGACGAAAGGCGGCATTGCCGGCAAGTCGTGCGCCGATTGCCACGGCGATGCGCGCGAGACCATGAAAGGCGTCGCCGCGCGTTATCCCGCCTTCGACAAGACGCTCGGCCGCCCCGTCACGCTGGACCAGCGCATCAATCTCTGCCGCGCCAGACATCAGCGGGCAACGGCGTTGCCTTACGAGAGCCGCGACCTCCTCGCGCTCGATGCCTTCGTCGCGCACCAGTCGCGCGGCGTCGCGATCACGGCCGGCGACGATCCCGAGCTCAAGCCGTTCGTCGAGCAGGGTCGCGCGCTGTTCATGCAGCGCGAGGGCCAGCTCAACCTTGCATGTGCCAATTGCCATGACGACAACTACGACAAGCATCTGGCGGGCGCGCCGGTCACGCAGGGGCAGCCGACCGGCTATCCGCTCTATCGCCTGGAATGGCAAACACTGGGATCGCTGGAGCGGCGGTTGCGAAGCTGCATGACGGGGGTCCGCGCACAAGCCTATGACTATGGTGCGCCCGAGCTGGTCGCGCTCGAGCTCTATCTGAAGGCGCGGGCGCGCGGCATGCCCATGGAGAGCCCGGCCGTGCGGCCTTAATCCGCAGAGGAATATTAGGACTAGGCAGGCGCGGCACGGACGCTAGTATCCCCTCCCAAGAAACGAGTCACAGGGAGGACAGACGTGGCTGACCATCGTATTTCGCGCCGCACGCTTTTGCAGGGGACCGCTGCGGCTGGCGCGCTCAGCCTGACCGGATTTCCGGCGCACGCCGAGGTCAATTGGAAGAAATATGCCGGGACAAAGCTGGAGGTGATCCTCGCCAAGGGTCCGCGCGGCGACAATCTGCAAAAGAACATCAAGGAGTTCACCGATCTCACCGGCATCCAGGTGGAGTCGGAGCAGATTCCCGAGCAGCAGCAGCGTCAGAAGTGCGTCATCGAGCTCACTTCGGGCCGGCCGAGCTTCGACGTCGTCCATCTCAGCTATCACGTGCAGAAGCGTCAGTTCGAAAAGGCCGGCTGGCTCGCCGACATGACGCCGTTCATGAAGGATCCGACGCTGACTGCGCCCGATCTCGTCGAGAACGATTTTTCGGCCGCAGGCCTGCAATACGCCAAGAACGACAAGGGCCAGATGCTCTCGCTGCCCTGGTCGGTCGACTATTTCATCCTTTACTACAACAAGGAGCTGTTCCAGAAGAAGGGCGTCGCGCTGCCCAAGACGCTGGACGAGATGGTCGCGGCCGCCGAAAAGCTCACCGATGCCAAGGAAGGCACCTATGGCTTCGTCGGGCGCGGCCTGCGCAACGCCAACATGACCTTGTGGACCAACTTCTTCCTCGACTATGGCGGCGAGTTCCTCGATGCCAAGGGCAACATCCTGACTGACGGTCCCGAAGCCATCGCGGCGACGAAGCTCTACCAGACGCTGTTGACGAAGGTCGCTCCGCCCGGCGTCGCCGGCTTCAACTGGATGGAGTCGATGGCCTCGTTCACGCAAGGACGATCCGCGATGTGGATCGACGGCGTCGGCTGGGCGCCGCCGCTGGAGGATCCGGCGGCCTCGCGCGTGGTCGGCAAAGTCGGCTACACCGTCGTGCCTGCAGGGCCGAAGGGACAGTATTCGGCGACCTACGGCGACGGCCTCGGCATCGCCGCCGCGAGCAAGAACAAGGAAGCGGCCTATCTACTCTGCCAGTGGGCGGTCTCCAAGGCGCAAGGCGCGCGGCTGTTGCAGGCCGGTGGCGGCGTGCCGTTCCGCAACTCGATCCTGAACGATCCCGAGGTGCAGAAGGGTGTGAAGATGCCCGCGGAGTGGCTGCAATCGGTGATCGATTCTGCCAAGATCAGCAAGCTCGGCCTGCCGGTGGTGATCCCGGTTGCCGAATTCCGTGACATCGTCGGCGCGGCGATCACCGCAACCCTTTCCGGGGCCGATCCGGCGACCGAGTTGAAGAAGGCCAACGATCAGTACCGGCCGATCCTGGAGCGTAGCGAAAAGGCGTGAGTGCGTTGACACAAGCAACTCCGGCCGCGGCAAAATCTGGTGCCGCGCCGGAGAAGGAGTTGCGGCCCCCCTCCTACTGGCCGTTCGTGGTGCCGGCGCTGGTCGTCGTGCTCGCCATCATTATCTTCCCGTGGGTCTTCACCATCTGGATGAGCCTGAACGAGTGGAAGGTCGGCGCGCCGACCACCTTCGTCGGGTCTTCCAACTATCTGCGGCTGACAACCGATCCGCGCTTCCTCGAGGCGGTAGGCCACACCATCGTCTACACCGTGCTGTCAGTGGTGCTGCCGCTGATCCTCGGCACGCTCGCAGCCGTGGTGTTTCACCAGAAATTTCCCGGCCGCGGCTTCCTGCGCGGCATCTTCATCATGCCGATGATGGCAACGCCCGTGGCGATCGCGCTGGTCTGGACCATGATGTTCCATCCGCAACTCGGCGTGCTCAATTACCTGCTGTCACTGGTCGGGATTCCGCCGCAGCTGTGGGTGTTTCATCCTGCAACCGTGATCCCCTCGCTGGTGCTGGTCGAGACCTGGCAGTGGACGCCGCTCGTCATGCTGATCGTGCTCGGCGGCCTGGCTGCGATCCCGACCGAGCCTTACGAAAGCGCGCAGATCGACGGTGCCAATCTCTGGCAAGTGTTCCGCTTCATCACGCTGCCGCTGATCATGCCGTTCCTGTTCATCGCCGGCATGATCCGCATGATCGACGCGGTAAAGAGCTTTGACATCATTTTCGCGATTACGCAGGGCGGACCGGGCTCGGCGTCGGAGACGATCAACATCTATCTCTACAGCGTCGCCTTCACCTACTACGACCTCGGCTACGGTTCGGCGATCGCGGTGGTGTTCTTCCTTCTCATCGTCGCACTCGCTGCCCTGATGCTGTACATGCGCCAGCGCTTGCTGTGGACCGAAATCGCGAGGGGCGCATGACCCCACGTCAGATCATCGGCCAGATCGGCCTGTGGCTTTCGGTGCTCGTCATCGTGTCGCCGGCGATCCTGTTCTTCCTTTGGATGGCTTCGCTATCGCTCAAGTTCGAGGTCGACAACGCCGCCTACCCGCCGGTGTTCTTCCCCGAGCATATCGCGTGGAAGAACTATGCCGACGTGCTCGCCTCCAACCGCTTCCTCACCTATTTCTTCAACAGCCTGGTCGTGACCGGCAGCGCGACCGCGCTGGCGCTGATCGTCGGCGTTCCCGCCGGCTACGGGATCGCGCGGATGGCCGCGCACAAATCCGCAATCGTGATCCTGATTGCCCGCATCACGCCCGGCCTGTCCTACCTGATCCCGCTATTCCTCTTGTTCCAGTGGCTGGGACTGCTCGGCACGCTGGTGCCACAGATCATCATCCACCTCGTGGTGACGGTGCCGATCGTGATCTGGATCATGATCGGCTATTTCGAGACCACGCCGATGGAATTGGAAGAGGCCGCGCTGATCGACGGCGCCACGCGCTGGCAGGTATTCCGCCATGTCGCGCTGCCGATCGCAAGGCCAGGCATCGCGGTCGCCTTCATCCTGGCGGTGATCTTCTCCTGGAATAATTTCGTCTTCGGCATCGTGCTGGCCGGGCGCGAGACGCGCACCCTGCCCGTCGCCGTCTACAACATGATCTCGTTCGATCAGTTGAGCTGGGGCCCGCTCGCCGCCGCAGCGCTGATCGTCACCTTCCCGGTGCTGCTGCTGACGGTGCTCGCCCAGCGGCAAATCGTCGCCGGGCTCACTGCGGGAGCAGTGAAAGGCGGATAAGCCCCCCTCGTCGCACCGACCAAGCCGAAGGAGCGATGAGGCCATTCGCTGCGTACGCAGCAATCATCCTGAAGAAGAAAAGATTGGGACCATGGGACGAAGCACAGGCGCCGACCGTATCAAGCGAAGCCACGCGACGTGCCGCGCGTCGAAGGCCGCAGCCAGCCTGGCCCTCTGCGCGATCGTGTTCTCCGTGAGCGGCGGATCATCGGCGGCAGACGAGGCGCTTCAAGGCGCCTGCGCAAGCCTCGCTGGGCGAACGATCCCGGCTCGGCTGATCGGGCTTCCCAGCGGGGACGCTACCGTCACGTCGGCCAGCGTCACGCTGGCGGCACCGGCAAAGGCGGCCGCTCCCGCGACGCCGAACTTCTGCAAGGTGACGGGCACCATTGCGCCAGTCGACCCGGCAGCACAACTGATCAACTTTCAGCTCAACCTGCCAGCCGTGTGGAACGGCAAGCTGCTGCAATATGGCGGCGGTGGTTACAACGGCACCCTGGTGAGCGGCCTTGCACCGCTGCGCGATGCAGCTCCCGACGATGCGCTGCCGCTGACGCGCGGCTATGCCACGCTCGGCACCGATTCCGGGCATCAGGCCGCGAGCTTTGCTCCCGATCGCATCGGCCAGTTCGGCCTCAATGACGAAATGCTGAGCAATTACGGCTACGCCTCCTACAAGAAGGTGCGCGATGTCGCCGTCGCGCTCATCGGTGCGCTCTATTCGAAACGCCCGGCGAAAATCTATTATTTCGGCGGCTCGGAGGGCGGTCGCGAGGGGCTCACGATGGCCCAGCGTTTCCCGGCCGATTATGACGGGATCGTCAGCGTGGTACCCGTTGTGCAGCTCTCGATGCTGTTTCAGTCCTACATCCCGAACAATCTGCCGCAATTCAAGGGTGGCTGGCTCAACCCGGCCAAGAGCGAGACGCTTGCGAAATTCGTCGCCAATGCCTGTGACGAACTCGACGGCTTGCGTGACGGCATCATCAGCAACTATCTCGCCTGTCAGCCGAAGGTGAACCTGCAGGCGCTGCGTTGCCCGGAGGGCGCGGACACAGGCGATGGTTGCCTGTCGGACGCGCAGATAACAGCGGTTCAGACCGTGCACGCTGCACATCCGTTCCCGCTTGCGATGGCGAACGGCATCACGACCTATCCGCAATCGCTCTACGGCAACGAGACCACACCAGACCCGCAACGGATGACCATGACGCGTTGGGTGATGGGCACGGCGGCGCCAACGGAGCAACTCGATGTCGCCACGGTCTCGCAGCAATGGCTCTACGGCAGCAACGCCGTGCGCTTTCTCCTGACGCGTGACGAGAAGTTTGACCCGCGCACCTATCGTCCAGAAGACTTTCGAGCGCGCGTCGAGGAGGTGTCGAAGATCCTCGACTCCACCAATCCGGACCTGTCCGCGTTCTTCGCCCATGGCGGCAAGCTGATCCTGCGCGAGAACATGGCCGACCTCGCGCAAAGCCCGCTCGCCGGAATCAACTATTTTCAGTCGGTCGTGGCGCGGCTCGGCGAGGCGACGGTCGAGGCATCGGCGCGGCTCTACGTCTCGCCCGGCTCGACGCATACAGGACACGGTACAAGCGTGCTCGACGGCTCCGCGATCCCGACGATGGTCGACCTGCTCGAACCGCTCGACCGCTGGGCGAGCGACGGCGTCGCGCCGCCCGACGCACTGGTCCAGACGTCGAAGGAGCCTGCGCCGCCGTTCGCGCTGAAGGCAGCCCGGCCGATGTGCCGCTACCCGAACTACCCGCACTATGTCGGTGGCGACAAGGCAGCGGCCGCAAGCTACATCTGCAAGATGTCGACGCCGTGAAAAACGGCGGGCGGTGATTGGCCGCCCGCGCTTGCACGTCCCATTCCGAAGCTTGCTATGTGCCGTTGGCGCTCTACCTGGCGTTGACGCAAAGTTTGCATATGCGTATGCTACGGTTTGTAGCACAAGCTCAATGTGGTGCGCCCCCGAACCACGAGAGACGCCAGATGTCACCTCGTCCCCTGATCCCTCGCCGAAAGCTGTTTGGTAATCCGACATACGTTGGAGCCAAGTTGTCGCCGGATGGCCGGCGTCTGTCCTGGCTCGCCCCCGTTGACGACGTCCTCAACATCTGGGTGTCGCCGGCCGACAACGTCGCGGCAGGACAGCCCGTGACGCGCACCAGGGGCAGACCGATCAACTGGCAGGATTGGAGTCCGGACGGTCGGCACATCATGTTTCTGAACGACGAAAACGGCGACGAAAATCTGCACTTGTTCGTCGTCGATCCCAGCACCCTGGAGCTCAGGGATCTCACGCCGCTGGCCAATGTCCGCGCGTTGCCGACCTACTGGTCGCACGTCGTCCCCGACAAGATCGCGATTGGTCTCAACGATCGCGACGTGCGATGGCACGACGTCTTCCTGCTCGACCTCGCAACCGGCGAGCGCACGCTGGTCTGGGAAAATCGCCAGGAGTTCGACTACGTCGGGCTCGACTGGCAATTGAGGCCACGCCACGCCCGCAGCAACGCTCCCGACGGAGGCACGCGGCTTTGGCGCCTTGATGACGGGAAGGTCACGCATTGGCGCGACGTCCCGTTCGAGGCCTTTGCAGGCACGCGGCTCTGGACGTTCGATGCTGCCGGCAGCCACCTTCATATGAGCTCGAGCCTGGAGCACGACAAATCCGCGCTGATGCGGATCGACTGGGCGACGGGGAAAGAGAGCGTCCTGTTCGGGAGCGACCGCGCCGACGTCACGGGCGCCATATTCAATGCTCGAACCTTCGAACCGGAAGCGGTTTGCATCGATCCCGGCCGACAGGAATGGACGGCCTTGACGCCTGCGGTGACGAGCGAACTCGACTTGATCCAGGCGAAGCTTCCCGGGCATGACTTTCACCTCGAGAGCCAGAGCAATGACGGTCGTCGGTGGATCGTGGGAAGTCATGCACCGGAGCAGCCGGTGACCTATCATCTCCTCGATCGCGACAAGCAGACTCTCACCGAGCTGTTCACGGCGCGACCCGAGCTCAAGCCGTACCGGCTGGCGCCGATGCAGGCCGTGCAGGGCAAGTCGCGCGACGGCTTCACTCTCGTCTCTTACCTGACCTTGCCGGCGGATATCGACGGTGATCGCCCGCCCGGACCGCTGCCGATGGTCCTGATCGTTCACGGCGGTCCCTGGGCGCGCGATATCTATGGCTATCGCCGCGATCATCAGTGGCTGGCCGATCGCGGTTACGCCGTGCTGTCGGTCAATTATCGGGGATCGACGGGCTTCGGCAAGGCGTTCGTCGCGGCCAGCGAAAAAGAGCATGCTCGCAAGATGCACGACGATCTCATCGACATGGTCGATTGGGCAATCTCGGAAGGCATCGCGCAAAAAGACAAGGTTGCGATCTTCGGAATGTCCTACGGCGGATTGGCGTCGTTCGTCGGCGCGACTTTCACGCCGGAGGTGTTCTGCTGCTCCATTCCAGTCGTCGGCATTTCCAATCTCAAGACGCTGTTGGAATCGATGCCACCCTATTGGGCCGGCTTCGCGGAATTCATGTATCGCAGCTACGGCGATCCGCGCACCGAGGAAGGCCGCAAGCTGCTTGCAGAACGCTCGCCTATCAACAGGGTCGACAACATCAAGAAGCCGATGCTGATCTTCCATGGCGCCAACGACGTGCGGTGCAAGGTGGCCGAAAGCGACACCATCGTCGCAGCCATGCAGGCCAAGAACATTCCGGTGACCTATATCGTCTATCCCGACGAAGGACACGGCTTCCAGAGACCGCCCAATCAGTTTTCCCACCTCGCCATCACCGAGGCCTTTCTCGCACGCCATCTCGGCGGGGCCTGCGAACCGGTCGGACAGGATTTTGAAGGATCAAGTCACGAGGTTCGCGCCGGGGCCGATATCCTGTCCGATCTGGGCGTGGCCTGACAGTAACTTCGGCCGAAAAACGGCCGGGCGACGTTAGTGCCATCGAAAAATGACCTGTGCCCGGCTCCAGCGTCCCATGGTTAACGGAATCCCCGGACTCGCTGTCATTCCCCTTAGACGTGCATCAACGCTTTTGGCTTAGACCCCTCACCTGCCGCCGCGTTGCCGACAATCCTTGGCTCGCGGCTTGCAAACTTCGTCGCATCGGCGTTTTCGAGGAAGAGAGTGGTCTGAAATGACACAGTTGATCTCCCGCTTCGAGACAGGCGAGGCGGCGGCCGCGCGACCGCAGCTCGTTTCCATCCAGTATCTGCGGGCGCTGGCCGCGCTGATGGTCCTCGTCACCCACGCGCTGTACTGGCCACTCGAGAGCCGCAACGAGGCGCTGCTCGTCACCGGCCGGCTCGGCGTGGAGATCTTCTTCGTGCTCAGCGGCTTCATCATCACGGTGATCGGAGGAGAAGCGCGCTTCGAGCCGATCGCCTTCGCCCGCAACAGGATCCTGCGCATCGTGCCGATGTACTGGGTTGCGACCTTGCTGGTGGTCGGTCTCGCAACCGCCAGCCCGAGCAGCTTTCTCACCACGGTGCCGACGACCGAGGGCATCATCAAGTCGCTCCTGTTCATTCCATCCGATATGCCGAAGGCGCCGCTCTTGCGTCTCGGCTGGACACTGGACTACGAGGCCTTCTTTTATTTGGTGTTCGGAAGCCTGTTCTTCGTGAGATCGGCGACGCGCACCGCGCTGCTTGCGATCCTTTTTGTCGGGCTGATCGTCATCGGGCGCGTGATCGACCAGCCGTCCCATGTCCAGGATTTCTATACGAGCCCCAGCCTGCTCGGCTTTCTCGTCGGCGCCGGCGTCGGCCGGCTCTATCAACTCGGCTTGCTGCAGCGGCTCGGCCGAATCCAGGTCCTCGGCCTGCTCGCCGCCGGCGCGCTATCACTTTCCGTCCTGTACCGGACCGATCCGGATGTGCATCTGCTGTTGTTCCACCTGTCGATGTCGTTCGGCGCCATGACCATCGTCGTCGCCGTGATCTGGGCCGAAGAGGCTGGGCGCCTTCCGGTCGTTCCGGCCTTCCGCTTCCTCGGCGACGCATCCTATTCGCTGTACCTCTTCCACTTCTTCGCCATGGCAGCGGCGTGGGCGATCGGACGGAAGCTGTTTGGTCCGGTCAGCGCATTCAACTATGCGCCGTTGGCCGTTGCAGCGATCGCTGCCGGCCTCACCGCCGGATGCCTTGCCTACTGGTATCTGGAGCGGCCGATCCTCAACTGGACGCGGCAGCGCCGCCGCCCGGCGGTCGTGACGCAAGGAAGCACGCCGTGATCCTCCGGCGGCGCGATCTGCTGCTCGGCGCCAGCATCGCCGTTGGCACCACGGTGTTGCCCACCTCCCTTCTCGCCTTCGCTGCACCGAATGCCGAGATGATTGCGCGCAGCGTGGTCGCGCAGGGCAACACCACGCGCCTGAAGCGGGTATTTGCCAAGGCCGCGCGGGGCGAACCGGTCACACTCGGCTTCATCGGCGGCTCGATCACCCAGGGATCGCTGGCATCCGAGCCGTCGCGAAACTATGCATCGCAAATTGCGGCCTGGTGGGGCCACCGCTTTCCCAATGCGTCTCTCTCCGTGGTGAATGCCGGGCTTGCGGGCACCGGCTCGCTGCTGGGTGCGTTTCGCGTCGGCGCCGATCTGTTGTCGAGGGACCCGGATCTCGTGGTCGTCGAATTCAGTGTCAACGATGCCTCCGCCGATGCGGACGCCTACGAGGGACTGTTGCGGCAGATCCTTGGCCACCACACCGCGCCGGCCGCGCTCCTGCTGTTCATGATGTGGGAGAAGGGCGGCAACATGCAATCGATGCAGGCGCCGATCGGCCGGCACTACGACCTGCCGATGATCAGCGTCCGCGATGCGCTGTGGCCGGAGATGGAGGCCGGACGGCTCGCCTGGCGCGACGTGATCGTGGACGAGGTTCACCCCAATGATCTTGGCCATCGCTGGACTGCCAGCTTCTGCACGAATTTCTTCGGGAAGGTGTTGCAGCAGCAGGCCGCGACGCGCGGCGTATCCACCCTCGACCAGTTGCCGGCGCCACTTGGATCGTCGCTCTATACGCATGTCGGGCTGATGCCGGCGATCGACTTTGCACCCATCGATCGCGACGGCTGGGAATTGACCCATTCGCAGATCTGGGGGCCGATCTGGGCCATCGTGCAAAGCACCGCCCGCTTCGAGCTCGACTGCAAGGCGCGCGGTATCGCGCTCATCGTCAGCGGCCGCGCCTCGACGCTGCTCGAAAGATCGATACTCACAATCGACGGCGTCGCGGTCCGGCCGATGGAGGCGCGCAATTTCCTCGATCGGGAAACCATCGTACTCGCAACCGACCTGCCGAACGGCCATCACCGCTTGCGGCTGGAGACGGCGGATTTCCCCTCATCCGCATTCGGCCGCAGCGGTCTGCGCGCCCTTGGCCTGTTCGACGATCCGACGGCGGACTGATCGTTCAGATGGTCGAGGGCTCGCCCGCCGCCGAGGGGAACCGGGCGAAGTAGTGCAGCGCGAACGTGGCCAACAGGAACGTGAACCAGCCCGGCTCGATGCGATAGAGAAACACCGTCTCCATCGAGGCGAGGTGGATGCCGAAGAGCCAGATTTGCAGGAACAGCGCCAGCAGCGAGCTGTCCGGGTGAATCCGTCGCGCGAGACAATAGTTTCGAAGTGGATTGTAGAGGAACACCAGAAGGCTCAGCGCGAGACCGGGCAGTCCGATGGTGACAGCAAGATCAAGATAGCCGTTGTGGCTGTGCGCAGCCTCCACCGCCCAGGCAGTGTCGCCTTCGGGCTGCAGGTTCGCGGAAGCCGGCTCACCCCAGAACGCCGCGAAGCCGTAGCCCAGGATCGGACGCATGCGAATGGCGTCGAGCACGAAACTCCAGATATCGGACCGGCCAGTGAAGGATGCATCCACCGGCAGAATCGCCAGCACCGAACGCAACTGCGGAAACAGCACCGAACCGATGGAGATCACGTTCAGCAGGGCGAGAGGCACGAAGGCGACCAGAGCCATCGCGCGCAGGCTCGTCAGCCGAAGCAGGAGCCAGGAGACCAGCACCGTATAGGCGCAGAGCGCGGTCGCGGTCTTGCCGCCTGAAAAGAACAGAAAGATCGCGCTGCTTGCGACCATCAAGACCCCGCCGATGAGATTGCCGGAGCGCAAGAGATGCAGGCCGACGAACACCAGCATGGCCATCACAGGCGCCGTGGAATTCTTGTGGCCGAAAGTGCCGCGCCAATCGCCGGCGAGGTGGGGCTCAGCGATGTCGTGTTGGGTGTGGGTCGCGAGATCCGGCACGAGCATCACGCCGAGATAGCAGAGCGCAAGCAGCGTCCAGGCCGCGAACGCGATGCAGCGGTTCAAGGTCGCTTCCGAACCCGCCAGCAGCGGCAGACTTGCCGCCAGCACGAAAGCGAAGGCAACGAGCACGAGCCGCATGACCGAGACCGAGGGGCTGGTCGACAGGACCGCATTGACGACGAGCCAGACCCAGTAAGCGGACATGGTGCCGCCGGCCGCGCCTGCCAGCGCGCCGTAGCGCTCATGCACCAGTAGCAGCGACAGGCCGGCCATCAGCCCGAAGACGGTGTAGTTGAGCGGGCCGTTGGTGGCGGACTCGACCTGAAGGCTGGTGTACGGTGTCGGCGTGATCCACACCATCAGCAGGATGGCGGTCAGATAGACGTGCCGCAGCGCAATTGGAACCGGGAGCCGGCCGAGCCAGAGATCGAGCGCCTCCCGGACGGAAGCGTTGTGCGCGGGTGGCATCGGTCACGGATCCGAGTTGGAACCGCGAAGTTTTATCGACCAATCGTTAACTTTCGCTGACGCCATAACAGGCGGCCGGGTCGCTTGCGTCGCCCGGCCGCTTTGCAGCTCTCAACATCTACTCCGCAGGCGCGGCCGACATCTCCGCATGCGAGGCGTAGTGCTCGCTTGTGCCGAGACGGCCGAGCGCGAACAGGCCGCCGGCCATCACGGCATAGGAGAGCGCCACCGCCGGCGTGACGCCGAAGCCGCTGCCGATGCCGACGGCCTCGCCATGCATGAAGCCGAAATAGGTGAGGACCGCACCGACCAGGGCGAAGCCTGATGCCTTCTCGAAGTCGCGCTCGATGATGAAGACGCCGATCGCCCCCAGGATCAGGCCGGCGAGAATCGAGCCGCCGCCCATTACCTCGAGGCCGTGATAGAACACGCCCTGCTGCGGCAGCGCGGCGATTGCGGCGGCCTTGACGGCATCCGCCTTGTCGCCGGCCATTCCGCCGACGGTCGCCGCCGCCGTCATGGTCGAGGCCAGCATGGTGTCGATCTGGAGTTTTGCCCAGGCGGCGAGATGTGGCGTCAGCGCCAGCACGATCGCCGGTGCATGCTTGACCGGCGTGCTCTGGAACGCCTGCGCACCGATCAGCATGCCGATATAGAGCAGGATCGGCGAGATCGCGACCACAGGCACCAGCGCCAGCAGCACCGAGATGATGCCGAACCAGGACAGCACCACCACCATCACGCCAGTCGCCGCGGAATAGCCGATGCGCCCGCCCATCGCCTTCCAGCCGGGATGCCCGATATAGACGGCGTTGATGAAGGGGTTACCCATCAGGCAGCCGATCAGGCTGACGACGCCGTCGGCGGTGAGAACGCGCGTCGTGGGATATTCGTCGCCAGCGGCTTCCGCGCTTTCGACATTGTCCATCGCCTCGACGAGGTCATAGATACCGAAGGGAATCGCGGTGACCAGGATGACGCCGAGGAACTCGAAGCCGGAGAACACGTAGCCCACGGCAGGAAGTGGCACCGAGAAGCCGAAATTGGCGAAGGCATCGCCAACGCCCTTCACGCTCAATCCGCCGAGACCAAGGCCGAACAGGTTCGAGCCCCAGGCGATGATCATGCCGACCGCGATCGCGACGAGGCCCGCCGGGATACCGCGCGGATATTTCACGCCGCCGAACCAGCTCACCAGGATGATGGCGAAGCAGACGAGACCAATCTGCGGCGTCATGTACATCTCCAGTGCGGGGCGCATCGAGATGAAGGTGACGGAGACGCCGGCGAGCGTACCGAGCAGCGCCGCGCGCGGCGTGATCCTGCGGATGAACGGCGCGATGAAGCCGCCGATCATCAGGATGAAACTCTGGAAGAACACCCAGACGAGGCCGGCCGACCAGCCCTTTAGCGGATCGCCCGTCCGAAGCGTGATCGGCAGCATGATCACGAATGTGACGATGAACATGTGCGGCACGCTCACCCCAGAGGGCAGCGCGCAGACGTCGCTGCGGCCCGTCTTCTGCGCCAGGCGGTAGGCGAGGAAGGCATAGTAAAAGGTCGACAGGCACATCATCAGCCCGAGCGCGGGCAGGATGCGGCCGAACACGAGGCTGTCAGGCATCTTCAGCACGAAGCGCAACAGGCCCGTAAGCACCAGCATGTTGACGAGGATGTTGGTGCCGAAGCCGAAGAACGCGTTCCAGTCGCCCGGTGTCCATAGTGCCGGCTTGAACTCGGTCTTATTGATCTCAGATTTGCCGGCCGTCCCTGTCAATGTGCTCATGGTGATCCCCTAAATGGTCGAAGTCTTCAACGCCTCCAGTACTGCGGCTGAGCTTGCTACCCAGCCGAAGATGCCGCCCTGGGCCTTGATCATCTTCAGACCCATCTCGTGAAACTCGGGGAAATAGGATGCGCAGCCGTCCGAGATGACGACGCAGCGATAGCCGCGATCATTGGCCTCGCGCACAGTGGTGTTGACGCAGACTTCCGTCGTGACGCCGCACACCAGCAAATTTTCGATGCCGTATTTCTCGAGCACGTCGGTGAGCTCGGTGGCGTAGAACGCGCCCTTTCCCGGCTTGTCGATCACGACCTCGCTGTCGAGCGGATAGAGCTCGGGGATGATGTCGTGGCCGGCCTCGCCGCGGATCAGGATGCGGCCCATCGGGCCGGGATCGCCGATGCGCAACGACGGCGCTCCGCGCTCGACCTTCGCGGGCGGCGCATCGGACAGATCGGGCAGATGGCCTTCGCGGGTGTGGATGACCAGCATGCCCGTGTCGCGCGCCGCCGCAAGCACCGCGCCGATCGGCTTCACCGCGCGCGCGAGCTGGCTGACATCGTTGCCGAGCGTCTCACCAAAACCTCCGAGCTCCATGAAGTCGCGCTGCATGTCGATGATGAGAAGCGCAGTGGTCGACCAGTCGAGCTTGATCGGCTCGGGCTCTGCGGTGATGACGCCCAGTGTCGGTTTCGCTGAGTTCAACATTCACGTCCTCGCGAGAACTCCCGTTACCAGCAGTTCTGCAAGCACCGTGCCATTGTGTACAATGGCGGTGGCGCGGGGCGGCTGCAGGATTTCGCTGCACTTTCAGCGCGTTATGCCGGAAGCCGCGGCCTGCTCATTCCCTGTGCGACGGCTTTGCGACGGGCATCTGCTCAAAGGATGAGCGGCAGCGACGCTCTCTCCACGCCGTCATTCCGGGGCGACGCGAAGCGTCGAGCCCGGAATCCATCTCGCCATTTGCGCTGCGGCCCGATGGGTTCCGGGCTCGCGACTTCGTCGCGCCCCGGAATGACGAGTGGAGGGATTGGCGCCTATCGCGCGCTCCCATACAACCGCCGATACTCCTCCTCATACGGCGCGTACGAGTCCTTGATCGTCGCCATATTGAGCAGCATGGTCGCGACCAGCGCGTTCGCGTTGTCGAACACGCGCGTCTTCACCCAGGCGCTCTCGGTGCGGCGGCTGCCGGAGAGCGCGACGACCTCGCGCTCGACCTCGTAGTCCTCGTCGACGAAGAGCGGGCCCTTGATGAGCCGGATCTCCTGATCGGCGAACAGGCCGACGGCCGGTCCCTTCGACGGCAGCGGATCGTCCTTCGCGCGGTACTGGAAGAGCACGCTCAGCATCTCCATCGGGATGACAGCTTTCCGCCACGGATTTTCTCTGCTCGAATAGAACGGCGAGTTCTCGGTGATGACCGCGAGCTTCTGCCGCAGCGAGAACGGATAGAGGTCGCCCATGTTCTGGTCGAGGCTCATGCGTACGCCCTGACGCTTGCTGGTCTGCGCCACCTTCACGTCGCGCAGGATCACGGGATCAGTGAGCGGCTTGAGCTCGGTGAGGCGCGTCTCGAGTGCGGTGGCAACCTGCGGATCGCCGATGGAGGCCGAGCCGCGCAGCACTTCGGTGCCGTCGCGTTTGACCATCTGGATCTGGCACTGGCTCGTGCCGGGAAGCGGCTTCGACAGGATCGCCTGCACCTCCTCGCCCTCGAAGCAGGCGTTGCGGTAATGCGCGGAGAGGCAGCCGGTCTCGAACCACGTCCGTCCCCACAGCCGCGCGCCGAGCGGCGCGAACTGGCTGAAGTGGGTCGGGCCTTCGATGGTGCCGCCCTTGAAGCCGAGCTTTTGCGCGGTGGCATCATCGTGGATCGACGCATGCGCGTCATAGACCTGCGCCTGCAACATCTGGCGCGGCTGGCGCCATGGCCCGATCAGGGCGCTGTCGGTTTCAGTGATGTCGCTGTCGAACGCTTGTGCGGTCATGGTGGCCTCCCTTGCAGCCATGACTAGCAGGAGCGACACGGATGCGGCCAGCGATATTGACTTCGCCGGCGCATGCTCTTGACTGCAACGAGCTGCTTCGCAAGGCCGCAAGCCCCCTCCCCGCGACGCAATTCCTCCAGCCGGAACAAGAAAAAGGAAGAACGAGATGACGCTGTTGCAGGTCGAGCTGGAGGACAAATACCGGCTCGAATCGAAGCGGATTTACCTGTCCGGCACGCAGGCCCTGGTCCGTCTTCCCATGTTGCAGCGCGAACGCGACCGGCTGGCGGGGCTCAACACCGGCGGTTTCATCTCGGGTTATCGCGGCTCGCCGCTCGGCATGTACGACCACGCGCTGTGGCGCGCGAAATCTCACCTCGCAAAGCACGACATCGCCTTCGTCCCCGGCCTGAACGAGGATCTGGCGGCAACCGCTGTGTGGGGCAGCCAGCAGGTCGGCCTGTTCCCGGGTGCCAAGGTCGATGGCGTGTTCGGCATCTGGTACGGCAAGGGCCCCGGAGTCGACCGCTCGGTCGATGCACTGAAGCACGCAAACTCCGCCGGCACCGCGCGCCACGGCGGCGTGCTGGCGCTGGCGGGCGACGATCACGGCTGCCAGTCCTCGACGCTCGCCCATCAGAGCGAGCAGGTGTTTGCAGCGGCGCTGATCCCTGTAATCAATCCCGCGACGCTGCAGGACTATCTCGATCTCGGCCTCTACGGCTTTGCACTGTCGCGCTTCTCCGGCTGCTGGGTCGGCTTCAAGGCGATCGGCGAGACCGTGGAGAGCTCGGCCTCCATCGACAGCGATCCGGCGCGCATCCAGATCAAATTGCCTGATGATTTCGAGATGCCGCCGGGCGGTCTCAATATCCGATGGCCCGATCCGCCGCTGGAAGCGGAGAAGCGCCTGTTCGGCCCGAAGATGGAGGCGGTGAAGGCGTTTGCCCGCGCCAACCAGCTCGACCGTATCGTGCTGGATTCAAAGCCCGCACGTCTCGGCATTCTCGCGACCGGCAAGGCCTATCTCGACTTGCGGCAGGCGCTCGCCGATCTCGGCATCACCGACAAGGACGCGCAGGATCTCGGTCTTCGCATCTACAAGGTCGCCATGACCTGGCCGCTGGAAGAAAGTGGTGCGCGGCGCTTTGCCGAAGGTCTTCAGGACGTGCTGATCGTCGAGGAGAAGCGCGGCTTCATCGAGGACCAGTTGATGCGCATCCTCTATAATGTGGATGCTGCGGGGCGCCCGACCATCGCGGGCAAGCGCGACGAGAACGGCGCGCCGCTGCTGCCGAGCGAAGGCGAGCTGACGCCGACCATGGTCGCCTCCGCGCTCGTGGCGCGACTGCGTCGGCTCGGTCATCAGAGCCCCCTGCTCGAGCAACGGCTGGCGCGGCTCGAAGCCTTCGACAATCCCGTCACAGCGAACGCGCCGATCAAGCTTTCGCGCACGCCGTTCTTCTGCTCGGGCTGCCCGCACAACTCTTCGACACGCGTGCCCGAGGGCAGCCGCGCCATGGCCGGCATCGGCTGCCACGGCATGGCCTTGAGCATGCCAAGCCGCCGCACCGACCTGATCTCGCATATGGGCGCAGAGGGCGTGAACTGGATCGGACAATCGCCGTTCACCACCGAGCAGCACATTTTCCAGAATCTCGGCGACGGCACCTACACTCATTCGGGGCTTCTCGCTCTTCGTGCCGCGTCCGCTGCCGGTATCAACATCACCTACAAGATCCTCTACAACGACGCGGTCGCGATGACCGGCGGCCAGCTAGCCGAGGGCGGCTTCAACGTCGCGCAGATCGCGCACCAGGTCTGGGCCGAGGGCGTCAAGCGGCTCGCAATCGTCTCGGACGATCCCACGAAATACCCAGCCGGCAACTACTTTCCGCAAACCGCGAGCGTCCATCACCGCCGCGAGCTCGATGCGATCCAGCGCGAGTTGCGCGACATCAAGGGCCTCACGGTCATCATCTATGACCAGACCTGCGCCGCGGAAAAGCGCCGCCGCCGCAAGCGCGGGCTCTATCCCGATCCGCAAAAGCGCGCCTTCATCAACGAGCTCGTCTGCGAAGGCTGCGGCGACTGCTCGCAGGCTTCCAACTGCGTCTCGGTACAGCCACTGGAAACCGAGTTCGGCCGCAAGCGGCAGATCGACCAGTCGAACTGCAACAAGGACTATTCCTGCGTCGAGGGCTTTTGCCCGAGCTTCGTGACCGTTCACGGCGGCACGCTGAAGCGGATCAAGACCTCGGCGGTCGATTCCGGGCAGTTGTTCGCCGATCTGCCGCTGCCGCCCGCGCGCGAGGTGGACGGGCCCTACAACATCCTCGTCACCGGCATCGGCGGCACCGGCGTCATCACCATTGGCGCGCTGCTCGGCATGGCGGCCCATGTCGACGGCAAGGGCTGCTCCGCACTCGATTTCACCGGCCTGTCGCAGAAGAACGGCGCGGTGATGAGCCATGTCCGCATCGCACGGAGGCCGGAGGACATCTCCGCGGTACGCATCACAACCGGCGGCGCCGACGTCATCCTCGGCTGCGACATGATCGTCTCGGCAGGTCCCACCGCACTCAGCCGCGCCGAGCGCGGCGTGACCAGGGCGTTCATCAACGCCGACCTGCAACCGACCGCGAGCTTCGTGCAAAACCCCGATCTCGATTTCGAGATGGGCGCGATGCAGACCGTGCTGCGCGATGCGGTCGGGGACAAAAACCTCGACATCGTCGATGCCACCGGCATTGCCACCAGCCTGATGGGCGATTCCATCGCGACCAATCCCTTTATGCTCGGCTTCGCCTTCCAGAAGGGCGCGATCCCGCTCTCGCTGGAGGCGTTGCTCCGCGCCATCGAGATCAACGGCGCCGCGGTCGAGATGAACAAGCTCGCCTTCACCTGGGGGCGCCTTGCCGCGCACGACATCTCGCGGGTGCGCAGCGTGCTCCAGTTCAAGAGCCGGGCGAGCGCGCCGGCCAGATCGCTCGACGACATGATCGCGACGCGTGCAGAGTTTCTGACCAATTATCAGGACAAGGCCTATGCGGATCGCTACCTCACGGCGGTCGCAAAAGTACGCCAGGCGGAGACGGCCGCCGCGCCCTCTTCCACCGAGCTGACCGAGGCGGTGGCGAAGAACCTGTTCAAGCTCATGGCCTACAAGGACGAGTACGAGGTCGCCCGCCTCTACACCGACGGCAGCTTCGCGAAAAAAGTGTCGGAGAAGTTCGACGGCGACTTCACGCTGAGATTCCACTTGGCGCCGCCGATCTTCGCGCGCCGCGACAAGGTGACCGGACATCTGCAGAAGCAGGAATATGGCGGCTGGATGATTCACGCCTTCCGCGGGCTGGCAAAACTGAAGTTCTTGCGCGGCTCCGCGTTCGATCCGTTCGGCCGCACCGCAGAGCGCAAGACCGAGCGGAAGCTGGTCGAGAACTATATTGCGATGATCGACCAGCGGTTCGCGGTGCTGAAGGCCGAACAGCTTCCGCTGCTGGCAACGCTCGCGCGTGTGCCGGAGACCATCCGCGGCTTCGGGCACGTGAAGGAAGGCAATATCAAGCAGGCGGAAGCCGAAAAGGCGCGGCTCGAAGCCGAGCTCGAGAACAGCCGCTTTGCGGCTGCTGCGGAGTAGAGTTTAGTCGGGAAACTCATTCCACGCGTCATTGCGAGCGCAGCGAAGCGACGAAGCAATCCGGACTTGCGCCACGGAAAGGTTGCTGGATTGCTTCGCTGCGCTCGCAATGACGAGATTGTGGAATGAGCTCGCCACACACTCAACTGTCGTCGCCCGGCTTGACCGGGCGATCAAGTACGCCGCGGCGTTTGTTGTGAATCTCGCCGCCTCTGGAATACTGGATGCCCCGCTTTCGCGGGGCATGACGGCGGAGGGGATGGTCAGAGTGAGACTGCGGCAGCACTCGGCATAACCATCGCCCCCTCCGCCATGTGCCGCCCCGCGATGTACCCAAACGTCAGCGCGGGTCCCAGCGTAATCCCCGGGCCCGGATAGTTGCCGTTCATGATCGAGCCCATGTCGTTGCCGCAGGCATAGAGGCCGGCGATCGGCGTGCCGTCCTCGCGCAGCACGCGGGCGTGGGCGTCGACCTTCATGCCGATGGCGGTGCCGAGATCGGCAGGATAAATGCGCAATGCGAAGAACGGCGCGCGGGTGATCGGCGCAACGCACGGATTTGGCTTTTGGCCGATATCGCCGAGATGGCGCTGATAGATGGTGCTGCCGCGGCCGAATTCGGGATCGCGGCCCTCGCACGCATGGGCGTTGTAGTCGGCGATTGTTGCTGCGAGCGAGGATGGCGCGATGCCGATCCGCTCAGCGAGAGGCGCGATGCTCGCGGCCTCGATCAGCTCGCCGCTCCTGACGTAGCGCCGGTAATTCCAGGTGAAGGGCTTGATACGGCCGAAGCCGTAGGTCCACAGGAAGTTGCGGTCACAGATCAGGTAGAATCGTCGATCAGGCTCGCCATTGCCGTCGCGGAGCATGGCGAGCACGAACTCGTGGTACGACAGCGCCTCGTTGACGAAGCGCCGGCCCGCCGCGTTGACGGCGATCACGCCAGGCTTGGCGCGGTCCGTCACCGTGTGCGGGAACACGCCGCGGCTGCCATCGGCGCGGCGGAACAGCGAAGCCGGCACCCAATAGGCCGGGCTCGTCGCCTCCGTGTTCAGCACGGCGCCGCCTGCGATCGCAAGGCGCAGCCCATCGCCGGTGCCTGCGGGCGTGGTTGCCGAGACATACCCCGCGGCGGTGGGAAAGAAGCGCTTGCGCAGAGGCGCATCGTGCGAGAAGCCGCCGGTGGCGAGCACAACGCCGCGACGCGCCGAGATCAGGCGGTCGCGCGAGCCGTGGCGGATGGTCACGCCGTTGACACGGCCACCCTCGGCGACGAGGTCCTCGACATCCGTGCTGAAGAGGATTTCGACCTGCCGCGTCAGCAGCGAGGCGTAGAGCATTGCCGCGAGCGCGTTGCCGAGATGCAGCGTGGTGCCACGCGGCGAACGCAGCCGCTGCAGCGCATGTTGCGAGATCAGCCGCAGCGAACGCAGGGTCGAGCGGACCGACTTTCCTATCTTGCGCAAGTGCGGGATGTCGAGCCGGTTGACCATCATGCCGCCGAGCAGCGTGAACTCCGGCAGCGGCGGTCGCAACCGGGCAAAATGGGCGCCCAGTCTGGTGCCATCGAACGCCACCGGCTCCAGCACGCGCCCGCCCACGGTGGCGCCCAGCCGCTCCGGATAGTAGTCGGGATAGGCCTTCACCGGCTGGAGGCGCACTTCGGTGTTGGCCTCGAGATAGGCGATCGCCTCAGGCCCGCGCGCAAGGAATGCGGCGCGCAGGCCTGCATTGGCAGGCTCTGGCACGGTGCTTGCGAGGTACTGGACGGCGTCAGTGACGCTGTCGGAGAGTCCCGCCGCTTTCATCTTGCCGTTGGCGGGGATCCAGACCATGCCGCCCGACCAGGCGGTGGTGCCGCCGACGAACGCGGTCTTCTCGATCACCAGCACACGCAGGCCTTCGGCGGCAGCGACGGCCGCCGCCGTCATGCCGCCGGCACCGGCGCCGATCACGATGACGTCGTAGGTCTCGTGCGCCGGCATCATGCGGCGGACTTTCCCGGGCAAAGCATGACGCAGTCATACTCGCCCGGCTGGTCACAGGCTAGCGGGCCGGCTTGCGCTCGACGGGATCGACGTCGATTGCCCGCAGGCGGCCGAGCCGCAGCACGTCCATGGCGACCTTCCGTCCGATGCGGTCGCGGTCGAGCACACGGATCAGATCGTCGACGCCGTTGATCTCGACGCCGTCGAGCCTGATCACGACGTCGCCGGGGAACAGCCCCGCCTTCGCCGCCGGCCCGTCCGGCTCGATCTGGGCAAGCAGCGCGCCCATCTTGTTCTCGACGCCAGCGAGCACCGCATGGCGCCGCGGGATCGGCGCGGTCTGGCCGGCGACGCCGATATAGGCGCGGCGGACATAGCCGTGGCGGATGATTTCCGACAGCACGAACTGCGCAGTGTTGCTCGCAACCGCAAAACAAATGCCCTGCGCGCCGCTGATGATAGCGGTGTTGATGCCGATCACCTCGGAATTCGACGAGACAAGCGGCCCGCCGGAATTGCCGGGGTTGAGCGCGGCGTCGGTCTGGATCACGTCCTCGATGGTCCGGCCACTGACCGAGCGGATCGAGCGGCCCAGCGCCGAGACCACGCCGGCGGTCACAGTGGACTCGAAGCCCAGGGGATTGCCGATCGCGATGACGAGCTGGCCGCGCCGCAAGCCCTTCGAATTGCCGAGCGCGGCATAGCGGAGGTCGCGGACGCCGTTGGCGCGCAGCAGCGCCAGATCCGTGTCGGGATCGACGCCAAGCACGCGGGCGTCGCCGACATTCCCTTCGATATCCCGCAGCCGGATCTCCTTGGACGAGCCGACGACGTGGCTGTTGGTGAGCACCAGCCCATCCGGCGAGATCACGATACCCGAACCGAGGCCGCCGCGCTCACGACCATTCGGCACCTTTGGCCCGGTCTCGACGCGCACCACGGCCGGCCCGACGCGCTCCGTCACGCCGATCACGGCATTGGAATAGGCATCGAGCAGGTTCTGGTCGTCGACGGGGGTGGATGGGACGGGTTGCGATGACAAGCTGGCATCGCTGAGATCTGAGGTTAAATCTAACATGGCGAATTTCCTTCGCGGGTCAGATGGTTACCTCGGACTTATAATGCAAGCCGGCCACTCTTCACGAACTGCTTAACTGACCTGACGCATCGTGTGAGCTCGGGCCTTGACCACGTCGAGCAGAGACCAATCGCCGTCCTCCAGCACGTGCCCTTTGGGGAAAGGCGCGCGCGGCTCGAGCCCGAGCGAGCGCAGCACGCGGTCATCGCGGTAATAACATTGCAGCACGACACGCACCAGTGTTGCGCCCGGCGCACCGCCTTCGGCTCGGAATGCGCCGATGACGCCGTCCCGCGTCGCAGCATCGAGTTCGGCAAGTGGCATGCCGGCAAGCCGCGCGAGATGATCGAGTGCCACGGCAACCGGCTTGGCGTCGCGGCCGAGCGTCGCGAGGATGTCGGCCTGGATGAGCTCGTCATCCGCACCGGGCATCCGGTACTCATCGCTCGTCGGGATGATCATGGCGGCAATGGTGCGCAAGTCCTGGCGCTGCCGCTGCGTGAGGGTGGCTTGGTCTGACATGGTCATCCCTAATCGAAGAGATTGGCGAGGCGCTGCTTCATCTGGTCGGCGACGTAGAGCGCGATGGCCTGGATGGTCGAGGTCGGGTTCACACCGCCCGAGGTGACGAAGACGCTGCCGTCGACGATGAACAGGTTCTTGACGTCATGCGAGCGACCCCATTCGTTGACGACGGAGCTTTGGGGGTCAGTGCCCATCCGCGCGGTGCCGAGCAGATGCCAGCCGCCCCAGGGGATCGGACTGTTGACGCAGATGTCGGTGGCTCCCGCGGTTTCGAGAAACTCCCGGCCGCGCGCCAGCGCGTGCTCCATCATCTTCCGGCTGTTCTCGCTGATGGTGTAGTCAATCTTTGGGGCGGGAATGCCGTGACTGTCCTTCAGGACGGGATCGAGCGTAACGCGATTGTGCTCTTCCGGCAGGTCCTCGCAGATCGCGGAGAATCCCAGCCGATGGCCGTTGAGCTTGCGGAAGACGCGGTGATGATCCGCGCCCCAGGGCAAAATGCCCTTCTGCTCGCTCACGACGGCTTCGAACACCGGTCCGGCACCGCGCACGAACTGGACGCCGTAGCCCCGCACGAAACCGCGTGACAGGTCTGTGTCGTAGAACTCCTTACTCCACAAGCAGGTCGGCGGCGCGCGATTACTGTCAGTCGGCTCCGTGACATAGCCGTAGATCTGCGCGTAAGGGTGGAACATGAGGTTCTTGCCGACGAGGCCTGATGAATTGGCAAGCCCATTCGGAAAGCGCCCCGACGCAGAGTTGAGCAGCAGGCGCGGCGTGCCGACGCCGTTGCAGGCGATGATGACGACGTGCGCGCCCTGGAACTGCTCGACACCGTCCTTGTCGTAGTAGACGACGCCCGACGCCATGCCGTTCTCGTCGGTCGTGATCTCGCGCACCCGGCAATGGGTGCGCAGCTCGACGCCGGCGCGGATCGCCTGCGGCCAATAGGTGATGTCGGTCGAGGCCTTCGCACCTTGCGCGCAGGCCGGCGTGCAATGGCCGAGGTTGATGCAACGCGCCCTGCCCTCGTAGTCCATCGTCGCAACCGTCGTGTCCGACGGCCACCAGTGCCAGCCGAGCTTGTTCATGGCCTTGGCGACGAGGGGACCGGAGAGCCCCAGCGGCTGCGGCGGCATCGGCGGATGCGTCAGCGGCGAGAGCGGATCGCCCGAGAGACCCGAGGTCCCCATGATCCGGTCGTTCTCCTCGAAGAACGGCACCAGCCTGTCGTAGTCGATCGGCCAGTCGTCGGCCACGCCGTCCAGCGTCTTCACCTTGAAATCGGAGGGATGTAGCCGCGGCCAGTGCGCGGTGTACATCACCGTCGAGCCGCCGACCGCGTTGAAATTGACGACCTTGATCGGCGAGTTGTCGTCGTTGATCGGATAGTCCTCGGGCCGGCCGCGGATGTTCGGACTGGTCGACCATTCGCCGTAGAACCTCGCTTCCCAGTCCCGGCCGGTGCTCGGATAGTCCGCCGGCTTCATCCAATCGCCCTGCTCGAGGCAAAGGATGTGCATCTTGGTCTCGGCGAGTGACCAGGCGACCGCGGCTCCGGAGGCGCCGGCGCCGATGATCAGGACGTCCACGGGGTCGTTTGCCAAAGTCATCCTCCCGCCCTCGCCGCTTCCCGGGCGATTAAGCCTTGCGTGCAACGTCAAACGATAGGGTCAGAGCGGCCGGCGAGTAAAGCCGCGGGGGACGAATGTCAGGCTTCGCTGGGCGCAGACCATTGGTGTTGCAATGTCGAGATGCTAGAGAACCCTCGCGAAAGAGCAAATCGATAGCGAGAACGTATGTCCTTCCAAAATTTCTTTGCCACCGCCCGCGCCGCCGCACTTGTCTTGTTTCTCGCTATCCTCGGCTGCGTCGCCGATACCGGACCTGGCTTCGCCGTGACGGCCAGCGCAACGGTACGGGACGGCAACTCCATCCAGCTCGGCGATGCGACCTACCGGCTGGACGGTGTCGACGCGCCGGAACTTGACCAGGTCTGCATCGACGACCACGCCGATCCCTGGACCTGCGGCCTGGAGGCGCGCGATCAGCTCACAAAGCTGATCAACGGCCGCAACGTACGCTGCGACGATGTCGGGCCCGAGAAGAGCTTTGGCAAGCGCCACCGCGCCATCTGCACGGCCGAGGGCGACAAGGCGAGCCTGAACGAGCAGCTCGTCCGCCTCGGTTTTGCCGTCGCGCGCGAGCCGATCAAGGCGAACGTCAAGCCGGCCGCCGCCGAGGCCAAGACGAATACGGCCGGCATCTGGAAGGGCTGCTTTGTTGCACCGCAGGAATTCCGCACCGGCAAAAAGGACGGCACACTGCTCGGCGCCGCCTGCCGCCCCGACCGCGACAAGGAAATCCGCACGGTGCTGTTTCCGGACGATCTGACCATGCCGCCGAATTGCAGCATCAAGGGCAAGCTCGCGGTGCGCGCGCGCGTCACCGGCAATATCGGCATCTACCATTTGCGGGGCTGCCCCAGCTATCCGGCGACGACGAAGCCGGACCGCTGGTTCTGCTCGGAGGACGACGCGCAAGCGGCGGGATTCCGCAAGGCTTACAACTGCCGCAGGCCGAAGTGATCTGAGCGAGGGCGCGACCTCGCCTCTCACTGCATCTGCATGATCTGGTCCATCGCCGGCATGTTCTCGTTCAGGTGCGACATGATCCAGACCGAGCCGCCGACCACCAGGAAGACGATCAGGAGCCCGAAGGCGAGTGCGAGGACGTTGTTGGTGTTGTCGGGACCGGTCGTGATGTGCAGGAAGAACACGAGATGCACGCCCATCTGGGCGATCGCGAGCACGATGATGGCGATCGGGATGGAGGGCTGCCAGACGAGGTTGGTGCCCGCAATGAAGAACGACGTCGCCGTCAAGAGCAGGGCAAGGGCGAGGCCCACGACATAGCCGAGAATCCGCTCGCCGACACTGTGTACCTCTTCCTCGCCGGGTGCGAGGTCATGTTCGACCGGCCGGTGCGTCAGATCGCTCATACGCCACTCCCAAGCAGGTAGACGACGGAAAAGACGGCGACCCAGATGATGTCGAGCGCGTGCCAGAACAGCGCAAAGCACATCATGCGGCGCAAGATATCGGCGCGAAAGCCCTTGGCGAAGACCTGGGCCATCATGGTGAGGAGCCACAGCACCCCGGCAGAAACGTGAAGGCCGTGGCACCCGACGAGCGAGAAGAACGCGGTCAGGAACGCGCTGCGCGACGGGCCATAGCCGCGGGAGACGAGATCGGCGAATTCGCGGAATTCGATCGTGAGGAACGCAAGCCCCAACACGAGAGTGATGGCCATCCCAAGATAGAACCAGAGTCGGTTGCGCACGTCGGCCGCAATGCTCGCCATGCCGCATGTAAAGCTCGACAGCAGCAGGCAGACCGTCTCGATCGCCACGTTCCGTTGCTCGAAGATTTCCGAGCCCTTCGGACCATCGGCTGTCTGGCCCACCAGCACCGCATAGGCTGCGAAGAAACAGGAAAACATCACGATGTCTGACAGCAGGAAGACCCAGAAGCCATAGGCCGTCACAATTCGTTTTGACGCAGGTCCGGGATGCTCGACAACGAGCCCGATATGATGAGGGTCGGCATGCGCGTGGCCAGCGGTCGCAGTCATCGCCATCAGACCACCCCCGCCATGCTGACGAGGTTACGACGCTCCTCGATATTAATGCGATCAATGCGCGCGACTTCGGCCGCCGGAATGACGTATTCGTCATGGTCGCGCCAGGCGAATATGACGAAGGTCGCGAACGCGCCTAGCCCGCCCAAAATCACCATCCACCAGATGTGCCAGATCAGCGCAAAGCCCATGATGGAGGCGAAGAATGCGCAGACGAAGCCGGTCGGCGAATTCCGGGGCATCTCGATGTCCTCGTATTCAACCGCCTGCTCGAACTGCTGCTGCTTGGCCTTCGCCTTCATCTCCCAATAGGCATCTTCGCCGCGCACATCGGGATGGAACGCGAAGTTGAACACCGGCGGTGGCGACGACGTCGCCCATTCCAGAGACCTGCCATCCCAGGGATCACCGGTACGATCGCGCAAGGCTTCCCGGTTGCGGATGCTGACGACGAGCTGCGTTATCTGGCAGATGACGCCGATCGACAGCACGGCCATGCCGATCGCCGCCACGAACATCCAGGGCCGCCAGGCCGCGACGTCGTAATGCTGCATGCGCCGCGTCATGCCGAGCATGCCCGCGACATAGAGCGGCATGAAGGTGATCCAGAAGCCGATGAAGGTGAACCAGAACCCCGCCTTGCCCCAGCGCTCGTCGAGACGGAAGCCGAAGGCTTTTGGGAACCAGTATTCGAAGCCGGCGAACACGCCGAACAGCACGCCCCCGATGATGACGTTGTGGAAGTGCGCGACCAAGAACATGCTGTTGTGCAGCATGAAGTCGGCGGGCGGCACCGCGACGAGGACGCCGGTCAGGCCGCCGATGATGAAGGTCACCATGAAGCCGACCGACCACAGCATCGGTGTCATGAAGCGGATGCGGCCGCCATACATCGTGAACAACCAGTTGTAGATCTTCACCCCCGTCGGCACCGCGATGATCATGCTGGCGATGCCGAAGACGGCATTGACGTTCGGCCCCGCCCCCATGGTGAAGAAATGGTGCAGCCAGACCATGAAGGAGATGACGCAGATCGCCATGGTGGCGAGCACCATGGAGCGATAGCCGAACAGCGGCTTTCCGGAGAAAGTCGACACCACCTCTGAGAAGATGCCGAAGGCCGGCAGCACGAGGATGTAGACCTCGGGATGGCCCCAGGCCCAGATCAGGTTCATGAACATCATGATGTTGCCGCCGGCTTCGTTGGTGAAGAAATGGAAGCCGAGATAGCGATCGAGCAGCAGCATCGCGAGCGTTGCGGTCAGGATCGGGAACGCCGCGACGATCAGGAGGTTGGAGGCAAGCGTCGTCCAGCAGAACATCGGCATGCGCAGATAATTCATGCCCCGGGTGCGCAGCTTGAGGACCGTGGTGACAAGATTGATGCCGGCCACCAGCGTCCCCACGCCCGATATCTGCAGCGACCATGCGTAGTAGTCGACGCCGACGCCGGGCGAATAAGTCAGCTCCGAGAGCGGCGGAAAGGCGAGCCAGCCGGTGCGCGCGAACTCGCCGATGACGAGCGAGAGGTTGACCAGCAGCGCGCCGGTGGCGGTGAGCCAGAAGCCGACCGAGTTGAGGGTCGGAAAAGCGACGTCGCGCACTCCGAGTTGCAGCGGCACCACGAGGTTCATCAGACCGATCACGAACGGCATCGCCACGAAGAAGATCATGATGGTGCCGTGGGCGGAGAAGATCTGGTTGTAGTGCTCCGGCGGCAGATAGCCTTGCGACTGGTAGGAGACCGCCTGCTGGATCCGCATCATGATGGCGTCGCTGCCGCCGCGCAGCAGCATGACGGAGGCGAGCAGGACGTACATGACGCCGATGCGCTTGTGATCAACGCTGGTGATCCATTCGTGCCAGAGATAGGGCAGATGACCCTTCACGACGACCCAGGCCAGCACCGCGAGGATCCCGACCAGCACCACGCCGCCTGCGACCAGCGGGATCGGCTGGTCGAACGGGATCGCCGACCAATCAAGCTTACCGAGCATCGTGCTCTCCACTGTGCTCCCGCCCGGCATCCGAGGTCAGTTGCGGGCCCGGCCCCGGCGGAATGTGCTGGGTCGCGATCAGGTCGAACAGGCGTGGGTCTTCGAGACGATAGGTCGGCCTGCCCCGCTCGACGAACTGCTGCATCAGCTTCTTGTAGCTGTCTTCATTGAGCACCTGGTCGGACTTCGCCGTGCTCGCTACCCAGTCCGGAAAGGCGAGCGGCGAGATCACGTTGACGTCAAACATCATCTCCGGAAAGCCGTCGCCGGAGAAATGCGCCGACAGGCCCTGGAGCTTGCCCTCGTTGTCGGCACGCAGATTGAGCCGCGTCACCATGCCGTTCATGGTGTAGATCATGCTGCCGAGCTGTGGGATGAAGAACACGTTCATCACGCTCGACGACGTGAGCTGGAAGTTCAGCTCGGCGCCCGCCGGCACCGTCAGCGAATTGACCGTCGCAATGCGCTGGTCGGGATAGATGAAGAGCCACTTCCAGTCGAGCGAAACCGCCTGGATGCGCACCGGGCTGCCGGTGCCCGGCACCGGCGCCCGGGGATCAAGCTGGTGCGAGCCGATCCAGGCGACGCCGCCGAGCAGGATGATGGTGAGCGCCGGGATCGCCCACACCACCATCTCGACGCGGCCGGAATAGACGAAGTCTGGTTGATACTGCGCTCGCGGATTGGAGGCGCGAAACCACCAGGCAAAGCCGAGGATCGCGACGATCGTCGGCACCACGATCGTCAGCATGATGAAAACGGAATCGACGAGAATCGTACTGTTGGCAACAGCAACAGGCCCTTGTGGATCGAGCAGATTCATCGGCAAGCCACTGGCGATTGGGAAGCCCCGGAGGAGAGCCTAGCGCGGAATGGTACCGGCAACAAACGTCATTCGCATGACCGGGGGTTCCGGCGCAGTCACAGGTCATTGCACCTCCGCACGTTTTAGCTCGTACAACGGAGCCATGCAGGTTTTGCGGGACATGGCGCGTTGCACGCGGGGCAAGCGGCGCAGTGCCGATCTTTTCCAATCCCCGGACGATTGCTATCGTGATGAAAAAGCAGGGAGAAACGTCATGCGCTTGAAGGACAAGGTCGCTATCGTGGTGGGTGCCGGGCAAAGCCCCGGCGAGGGCATGGGCAATGGCCGCGCCACCGCGCTGACCTTCGCACGCGAGGGCGCAAAGGTCGTCTGCGTCGATCACAATCTCGAATCGGCACAGCAGACCGTCGCGATGATCGCGGCGAAGCAAGGCACGGCCAGCGCCTTCAAGGCCGACGTGACCCGGACTGCTGACATCAAGGCGATGGTGGCGGACGCGCAGGCGCGTTGGGGGCGGATCGATATCCTGCACAACAATGTCGGCGTCAGTCTCGGTGGCGGCGACGCCGAGCTGCTGAAACTGACCGAGGAGGCATTCGACCGCGTCGTCGCCATCAACCTGAAGAGCTGCATCCTCGCGGCCAAGGAAGTGATCCCGATCATGCGGACGCAAAGAAGCGGCGCGATCATCAACATCTCCTCGATGGCCGCGATCACCACCTATCCTTACGTCGCCTACAAGGCGACGAAGTCGGCAATGATCGCCTTCACCGAACAGCTCGCTTATCAGAACGCCGAATACGGCATCCGCGCCAACGTCATCCTGCCGGGCCTGATGAACACCCCGATGGCCGTCGATACCCGCGCGCGGGAATGGCACAAGACCCGCGCTGAAGTCGAAGCCGAGCGCGACAGCAAAGTGCCACTGCGCAGGAAGATGGGTACCGCCTGGGACGTCGCGAACGCCGCGCTGTTTTTGGCCTCGGACGAAGCGAACTTCATCACTGGCGTGACGCTGCCGGTAGACGGCGGCGCGAGCGTGATCAGAGGGTGATACTGTCGACGCGAACGCCGCCCCTCTTCCTTCTCCCCTTGCGAGAGAAGGTGGCGCGAAGCGCCGGATGAGGGGTTGCATCCGCGAATACAACTGAGAGAGTAACTCGCGGAGAGAGACCCCTCACCCGGCTTCGATGCTACGCATCGAAACCACCCTCTCCCGCAAGGGGAGAGGGTGCATCCGTTAGCGCTGCGCAGCGCGTCATTGCGGCGCGTGCGTGACCCGCCAGATCGTGCCGTTGCCGTCTTCCGAGATCAGCAGCGCGCCGTCTTTGGCCACCGCGACACCCACCGGGCGGCCCCAGACGTCGCTGTCGTTGACGACGAAGCCGGTGACAAAGTCTTCGTACTCGCCAGTCGGCTTGCCGTCCTTCATCCGGATACGGATCACCTTGTAGCCGGTGCGCTTGGATCTATTCCATGAGCCGTGCTCGGCGGCGAAGGCATCGCCTAGATAGTCGGTCGGAAAATTGCTGCCTTGATAGAACGTCATGCCGAGCGAAGCGGAGTGCGATTGCAGCAGCACGTCGGGAATCGTGACCTTGTCCTTCAGGTCGGGCCGCGCGCTAGCATGGCGCGGGTCTTCATTGGCGCCGATATAGAACCACGGCCAGCCGTAGAACGCGCCTTCCCGTACGCTGGTGACATAGTCCGGCACGAGATCGTCGCCAAGGCCGTCGCGCTCGTTGGTCGAACACCAGGGCAGGCCGCTGCGCGGCTCAATGGCGAGGCCGACGCAGTTGCGAATGCCGGTCGCGTAGAGCTTCCTGTTCTTGCCGTCCGGATCGAAGGCCAGCACCGCTGCGCGCTCGGCCTCATAGCCCCAGGGCGCGCCGAGAGCTTGCGCGCGTGACCATGCCTCGATGCCGCCGGGCGGATTGCCCATGCCTTCGCCGGCATTGCCGGCCGAGCCGACCGAGACGAACATCCGCTTTTTATCCGGCGTGAAAACGATGTCGCGAGTGGAATGGCCGGTGCCGTGCGCGAGGTTCGCGACCACCGTTTCCGCCTTGCCGGATGCCTTGAGATCGCCGCTGCGATAAGCAAAGCGGACGACGCTGTCGGTATTGGCGACATAGACCCATTGCGGATTGTCGCCGTTCGGGAAGAAGGCGATGCCGAACGGACGGTTCAGCCCACTGGCAAAAATTTCATTCGCCACGATCTTCGCGCCGTCTGCGCGCAGCACGCGGATGCGTCCTGCCCGCGTTTCAGCAACGAAGATGTCGCCGTTCGGTGCGACGCGCAGGATGCGGGGGCCTGAAAGCCCTTCGGCAAGCAGCTCGATCTTGAAACCCTCCGGCGCCAGCGGCGCCGCTTCGGCGGGCCGCGCCACTACCGACGACGCATTGGCAACCGATCGCGACGCGCCCGGCGCAGGAAGATCCCGCGGCCGGATCAACCTGAGGATGCCAGGCTTGTCGGATTGCCAACTGCCGAAGGCCTCCTTGCCTTTCAGCACGGGTTCAGCCGAGGCGGTCGTGCCGATGACAGCCGCGAGCAGTGCGGAGGCCAAAACCGACTTGGGACGTCCAAGATACTTCGTCACGAGTTCCTCCGCAGCCTTCGAGTGCCGAATCGCACATCAGCTCATGCCCGCAGGATGTGCAATGCGTATTGCTGTCCTGCTGGAAAATCCCGTCGATCGGTGCGACACATTGTAGGGGCGCGGCCGCCGGTTGCGGTCATCAAAGCTGCGGCATCGACGTCGCGACGGATGGGGTAAGCATGTGGGGATCCATCATCTCGGAATGGGCGAGCCTGCTCCTGCGCTGGCTGCATGTGGTGGCGGCGATCGCGTGGATCGGCAGCTCCTTCTATTTCATCCATCTCGATCTCAGCCTGAAGCCGAAGCGCGACCTGCCTGACGGCGTGCAGGGCGAAGCCTGGCAGGTGCATGGCGGCGGCTTCTACCGGATCATGAAATATTTGGTCGCACCAAGCCAGATGCCGGAGGAACTGACCTGGTTCAAATGGGAGGCCTACACCACCTGGCTCTCCGGCTTCGCGCTGATGGTGGTGGTCTACTATCTCGACGCCGATCTGTTCCTGGTCGACAAGTCGATCCTCGATCTCACACCAGCTCAGGCGGGCCTGTTCAGCTTTTGCAGCCTCGCACTCGCCTGGCTGCTTTACGAGATCGCCTGTCGCACGGGCCTCGCCCAGCGCGAGCTCGGCTTTGCGATCGGCGGCTATCTTTTCCTGGTCGCGCTGACCTACGCCTTCACCCATGTGCTGAGCGGCCGCGGCGCGTTCAACCAGATCGGCGCGATCATCGGCACCATCATGGTCGCCAACGTCTTTGCAGTGATCATCCCGAACCAGAAGAAGATCGTAGCCAGCCTGATCGCGGGACAATCGCCCGACCCGAAGCTCGGCAAGACCAGCAAGGAGCGCTCGGTCCACAACAATTATCTGACGCTCCCCGTCGTCGTGCTGATGATCAGCAACCACTATCCCCTGCTCTACGCGACGCGTTTCAACTGGATTATCGTCGCGATCGTGCTGGCGCTGGGGCCGGTGATCCGACATTTCTTCAACGAGCGCCATGCCGGCCGCAAATCGCCGTGGTGGGTGTGGGCTGTCGCAGCAGTCGGCGTGATCGCGATCGGCGTTCTCTCCGCCGCCGGCCCGCGCGAGGTGAAGACCGGCGCGCTTGCCGCGCAGCCGACGCTCGCCAATGTCGAGGAGATCGTGATGTCCCGCTGCAGCATGTGCCATGCCGCAGAGCCCGTGTGGGCCGGCATCGTCACCGCGCCAAAGGGCATCCTGCTCGACGCACCCCAGCATATCCAGCGCAACATCAGGTTGATCGGACGCGTCGCTGCATGGTCGAGCGCGATGCCGCCGGGTAACATCACGGAAATGACTGGCGAGGAACGCGCGGTGCTGGCCGCCTATATCACGCAGGCCGATCGCTGACGCCAATCGCTGCGACGCGTCCATGCGACCTTTTGCGGAAGGATATTCCGCAATCGCAGACCATTTCAAAATGACTTGAGCGCCGCTCCGGCGTAGACAGGGACACTGTGTGGCCGTTAGCTGCGGCCCTTAAGTCGTTTTTGGAGACCTCGTATGGATTTGACCCGCCTGGAAATCAACCGCCGCACGGCGCTCCTGACCTCGGCGGCAATCGCCGCCAACGTCATCAACCCGATGCGGGCGTTTGCGCAGGAGACCCCGAAGAAGGGCGGCGTGTTCAACGTCCATTACAATGCCGAACAGCGCCAGCTCAATCCGAGCATCCAGGCATCCACCGGCGTTTACATCATCAGCGGCAAGATCCAGGAGAGCCTGGTCGATCTCGACGCCGACGGCAAGCCGGTCGGTGTGCTCGCCGAGAGCTGGGAATCCTCGCCCGACGGCAAGAGCATCACGTTCAAGCTGCGCAAGGGTGTCACCTGGCACGACGGCAAGCCTTTCACATCCGAAGACGTCGCTTTCACGGCGATGAACATGTGGAAGAAGATCTTGAACTACGGCTCGACGCTCCAGCTCTTCCTCACCGCCGTCGACACGCCGGACCCGCAAACCGCGATATTCCGCTACGAGCGGCCTATGCCGCTGAACCTGTTGCTCCGCGCGCTACCCGACCTCGGCTACATCTCCGCAAAGCATCTCTATGAGAGCGGCGACATCAGACAGAACCCGGTCAACCTCGCCCCCGTCGGCACCGGCCCGTTCAAGTTCGTCAAATATGAGCGCGGCCAATACATCATCGCCGACCGCAACCCCGACTACTGGCGGCCCAACGCACCCTATCTCGACCGCATCGTCTGGAAGGTGATCACCGACCGTTCAGCTGCCGCAGCCCAGCTCGAAGCCGGTGAACTGCAATACTCCCCGTTCTCGAGCCTGACGATCTCCGACATGGCGCGATTGGGGAAGGACAAGCGCTTCATCGTCACCACCAAAGGCAACGAAGGCAACGCGCGCACCAACACGATCGAATTCAACTTCCGCCGCAAGGAATTATCGGATATACGCGTGCGCCGCGCGATCGCGCATGCCATCGACGTGCCCTTCTTCATCGAGAACTTTTTGGGCGACTTCGCCAAGCTCGGCACTGGGCCGATTCCGTCGACCTCGACGGATTTCTATCCAGGTCCGAACACGCCTCAGTACCCATACGACAAGGCCAAGGCGGCTGCCTTGCTGGACGAGGCCGGGTACAAGGCCGGCGCCGGTGGCGCCCGCTTCTCGCTGAAACTCCTGCCCGCGCCCTGGGGTGAGGACATCTCGCTGTGGTCGACCTTCATTCAGCAATCGCTGAAAGATGTCGGCATCAGCGTCGACATCGTGCGCAATGACGGCGGCGGCTTCCTCAAGCAGGTCTATGACGAGCACGCCTTCGATCTCGCCACCGGCTGGCACCAGTACCGCAACGACCCCGCCGTCTCGACCACGGTGTGGTACCGCTCGGGCCAGCCCAAGGGCGCACCCTGGACCAACCAGTGGGACTGGGAAGACAAGCAGGTCGACAAAACCATCGACGATGCCCTCACCGAGCTCGACGCTGCCAAGCGCAAGGCGCTCTATGCCGAGTTCGTCAAGGAGGTGAACACGGAGCTGCCCGTCTGGATGCCGATCGAGCAGATCTTCGTCACCGTGATCACGGCCAAGGCCCGCAACCATTCCAACACCCCGCGCTGGGGCTCATCGAGCTGGCACGATCTTTGGCTTTCCGCGTGATCCGTTTTTCGTCAAGATGATGCCATGCGCATCATAGGCCTCGCGGGGCGGCGGCTCGCCGCCTCGATCCCGACCCTGTTCCTGATGCTGATCGGCGTCTTCCTGCTGCTGCAACTCGCGCCGGGAGACACCGTCGACGCGCTGATGGCGCAGATGGGCGGCGGCGACGCCGCGACCGCGCGCGAGCTGCGCAAGTTCTACGGCCTCGACCTCTCGGTCCCGGCGCAGCTCGCCAACTATCTCTGGCATCTGGTGCGGCTCGATCTCGGCTTCTCCTCGATCTACGGCAAGCCGGTCGCGACCGTGATCGTGGAACGGCTGCCGCCGACCCTCCTGTTGATGACGGCCTCGCTGTCCTTCGCGTTCTTCTTTGGCCTCGTGTTCGGCGTGATCGCCTCGCGCGCCGTCAACAAATGGCCGGATACGCTGATCTCGACGCTGGGCCTGATCTTCTATGCCACGCCGTCATTCTGGTTCGGCCTGATGGCCATCGTCGTGTTCTCGATCTATCTGCAATGGCTGCCGGCCGGTGGTTTCGAGGATATCGGGGAGGTGCGGACCGGCATCTTCCGCATCATCGACATCGCGCGTCATCTCATTCTGCCGACGCTGACGCTCGGCCTGATTTTCCTTGCGATCTACCTGCGCATCATGCGCGCCTCGATGCTCGAGGTCTTGAACCTCGACTATGTCCGCACAGCGCGGGCCAAAGGCCTCGACGAGACCCGCGTCGTCATGGGGCACGTGCTGCGCAACGCGCTGCTGCCGATGGTGACGCTGATTGGCCTGCAGGCCGGCACCATGCTCGGCGGCTCGGTGGTCGTCGAGAGCGTGTTCTCGCTGCCGGGACTTGGGCGGCTGGCTTACGAGTCCGTGATCCAGCGCGACCTCAACACCCTGCTCGGCATCGTCTTCGTCTCGGCGCTCTTGGTCATCGTCGTCAATTTCGCCGTCGACCTCCTCTACGCGCGCCTCGACCCGCGCATTTCGGCGGAGCGCTGAGATGGACGCGGTGAAACGCTATTTCCGCAGCCCCGCGGCCGTGATCGGCCTCGTGCTCCTGCTCGCCGTGATCGCGATGGCGATCTCGGCCGGCGTGCTCTATCCGCGCGATCCACTGGCGCTCGCTGGCCGGCCGCTGGTGTGGCCGTTCACCAATCCGCACTTTCCGCTCGGCACCGACAATTCGGGGCGCGATATCGCGGCGCAGATCTTCTACGGCGCGCGGATCTCGCTCCTGATCGGCGGCGTCGCCACCGTGATCGCCGTGGCGATCGGCACGCTGATCGGGGCGTTTGCCGGCTATTACGGCGGCTGGGTCGACAACATCCTGATGCGGATCACGGAAGCCTTCCAGACGCTGCCGAATTTCGTGCTGCTGCTGGTGCTCGTCGCCGTGTTCGGCTCGACGCTGACGACGGTCACGATCGCGATCGGCATCGTGTCCTGGCCTGCATCAGCGCGGCTGACCCGCGCCGAGTTCCTGTCGCTGCGCAACCGCGAGTTCGTTCAGGCCGGGCGCACGCTCGGCATGAGAGACCTTCAGCTCATCCTCGGCGAGATCCTGCCCAACGCGCTGCCGCCGGTGATCGTCTATGCCAGCGTGGTGATGGCGCTCTCGATCCTGCTCGAGAGCGCGCTCGCCTTCCTGCGGCTGTCCGATCCCAATGTGGCATCCTGGGGCAACCTCATCGGCCTCGGGCGCGACGTGCTGCGCGTGCAATGGTACGTCTCGGCGATTCCCGGCATCGCCATCCTCGTCACCGTGCTTGCGGTCTCCCTCGTCGGCCAGGGCCTGAACGATGCACTGAATCCGAGGCTGAAGAGCCGATGAGCGAGCAACCGGTCCTCAGCCTGAATGGCCTCAGCGTTCGCCTGCCCAAGGGCGCCGATCGCACGCATGCGCTGAACGACGTATCGCTGTCGATCGCCTCGAACGAGATTCTCTGCCTCGTCGGCGAATCCGGTTCCGGCAAGTCGATGATGGCCAATGCCATCATACGGCTGTTACCGGCCGAGGTCGGAATCGAGAACGGCCGGATGATGTTCGACGGCCGCGATCTCTGCACGATCGACCCGGCCGCGATGCGCGAGGTGCGCGGCGCCGGCATCGCCATGATCTTCCAGGAGCCGATGACCGCGCTCAATCCCTTGCGGACCGTAGGCGACCAGATCGCGGAGATGTTCCGGATCCACACCAATCTCTCCAAGGCAGAGATCGGCGCGCGGGTGCTGTCGCTGCTCGAAGACGTCCGCATCCCCAATCCGAAATCCGCGGCCAAGGCCTATCCGCACGAACTCTCTGGCGGCCAGCGCCAGCGCGCGATGATCGCGATGGCGCTGGCGCTCGACCCAAAGCTGCTGATCGCGGACGAGCCGACCACCGCGCTCGACGTCACCACGCAGGCGCAGATCCTGAAGCTGATCCGCGATCTCCAGCAGCGCAAGAAGACGGCGGTGCTGTTCATCACCCACGATTTCGGTGTCGTCGCCGAGATCGCCGACCGCGTCGTGGTGATGCAGCACGGGAAGATCGTGGAGCAAGGCACGGCCGATGACGTACTAAGCCGCCCGACCCACGCCTATACGAAGCAGCTCATCGCCGCGGTACCGCCGCTGGCGGCGCCGCCGCCGCGGCCGCTGTCATCAGACGACATCCTCACCATCACCAACGTTGCCAAGACCTATCGTACCGGCGGCTTTCTCGGCCGTGGTGCGCGCGTCACCGCGGCGGTGAAGGACGCGTCGTTGACGCTGCCCAGGGGCGCGACGCTCGGTATCGTCGGCGAGTCCGGATCGGGCAAGTCGACGCTTGCGCGCTGCATCGTGCGGCTGATCGATCCCGACCATGGCGCGATCCTGGTCGACGGCAAGGATTGGGCGAAACTGCCGCGCGATGATATCCGCCGCGAGACCCGTCACATCCAGATGGTGTTCCAGGACCCCTTTGCCTCGCTCAATCCTCGCCGCAAGGCCGCCGAGCTGGTCGCGCAGGGCCCGATCGTCCACGGCACGCCGCGCGCGACCGCGATGACTGAAGCCAGGGAGCTGTTCGCGCTGGTCGGGCTCGATCCATCCGCCGGCGACCGTTTCCCGCACGAATTCTCCGGCGGCCAGCGCCAGCGCATCGGGCTCGCGCGCGCGCTCGCGCTGAAGCCGGATGTGCTGATCGCGGACGAGCCGGTGTCCGCGCTCGACGTGTCGGTACAGGCGCAGGTGTTGAAACTGCTCGGCGAGTTGCGCGAGCGGCTCGGGCTCTCGATCGTCTTCATCACTCACGATCTGCGCGTCGCGGCGCAGGTCTGCGACCTGGTCGCAGTCATGAAGGACGGCGAGATCGTCGAGCATGGGCTGGTGGCGGACGTGTTCGGCCGGCCCCAACATCCCTACACCCAGGCGCTGCTCGCCTCGGTCCCCGGCGGCACGTTCGCACGGGAGCATCAAACGGCCGTGTAGCGGAGTCGACTTGCGTCATTTGGCCGAGGCGCTTCAACCCAACGCCGGCGCCGGAGCAGCCTTTCCGATGCGCGCGGTCTCCTCGGCCAAAGGCAGGGTGAACTGGAACGCCGCCCCGCGCGGTTCGTTCGCGCCAGCCCACATCTTCCCGCCATGTGCCTCGATGATCGAATGGCAGATGGCGAGCCCCATCCCCATGCCTTCAGACTTGGTGGTGTAGAACGGTTCGAAAACGCGGCCCATGCTCTTCGGATCGAGCCCCGGGCCTGAATCCCGCACGCTAATGACGACGCCGTTCGTATCGTTTCTGCCGGTGGAGATGAACAGCTCGCGCGGGTCTTCGCGGACATGGCTCATCGCCTCGACGGCATTGATGATCAGGTTGAGAACCACCTGCTGGAGCTGGACCCGGTCTGCCTGAACGGGTGGCAAGCCTTCGGCGAACTGCATCCGCACCGTTACGTCGTGCTTCAGCACTTCGCTGTGCGTCAAGGTCATGACCTCGCGCACCAGCTGATTGATCTCGAGGTCCTCCATTTGCGGTGGGGCGTTCTTGATGAGGGCACGGATCCGGCTGATGATCTCGCTGGCTCGCATGCCGTCGCTGATGATCCAGCCCAACGTCTGCCCGACTTCATCCAGATTTGGCGGCCGGGCGCCGAGCCAGTTCAATCCAGCTCGCGCGTTCGCCACGGTGGCGGCGATCGGCTGGCTGATTTCGTGAGCGATCGAGGCCGTCAGCTCGCCCATGGTCGTGATGCGGTTGGTGTGCGCGAGCTCCATCAGGGCCTCGCGATAGCGCCGCTCATTCTCCCGCGCCTCGGCCTCCACTCGCTTGAGCTCGCTGAGGTCGAGAACGAAGCCCACGCCCTGACTTCTGTTTTCCTCGAACATGGCGCCGCCGATCAGGACAGGCACGCGACTGCCATCCTTGCGAAAATACTCCTTCTCGAACGGCTGGACGGTCCCGATCCGCTCAAGCTGCGCAACATGCTGCGCATCGTCTTCGTGCCATTCGGATGGCGTCAGGGTCCTGCGATGCAGGCGACCCGCAGCGAGGTCCTCCCGATCGTACCCGACGATGCGGAGAAAGGCATCATTGGCCTCGAAAATACGGCCTTCCAGATCCCAGATCATGATCCCGATGATGTTGGACTCGAACAGCCGCCGGATCTTCCTGTCGCGCGCCAGGAGGTCGCTCTGGAGCTGGACGTTCTCCTCGGTCGTCATCCGCCGCCGTCTCGCCTCGACGCGCGCCAGCGCCAGTGCCGCACCGGCCAGAGCGACGACGAAGACGACAGTCGCGATGGTGAGCCGCGTTCTGCGCTGCTCGAGCTCGTCAGCCGCTTTGTCGAGATCCACCTGGCGGAGCCGTTCCTGATCGACCATCAGGTCGATTTGCGATCGGATGTCCTCCATGCCGCGGATCATCGCCAGCGCTGCCAGCCCGGATTCGCGCGCCGCCGTCTTGACGATGTCGTCGATCTCCTTGAGCTTCGCCGAAAGGGTCAAGGCAAGATGTTCGGCGCGCAGGCTCTGCAACGGATCCCTAGCGACGAGCGCCTGGAGCGCCTCGGCCTGCCGTCGCACGCTTTCGTCGGATACGCCGTAAGCCTTCAGATAGGCGGGATCGAGGGTGAGCAGATACCCGTGCCTTTCCGCTTCCAGGTCGGCGATGATCGCTTTGAGTCGATCGAATGTTTCGAACACGTCGCGGCTGTGCGCGAGCGAAACATTGAGCGCCTGCCGATCGCGCCAGTAGCGCAGGCCGAGAACCCCGGTCACGACGAGCAGAACGACGAGCCCCGCAACCACTGGGATCAGCGGCCGTGCAAACCATCGCAAGCCATGGCCCGAAGCAAGGATTGACATTGGCGTTAAGTCTTCCATGCTCGCGGGCGCATCTACTGGTGCCAACGCCAGAGCATGGCTAGAACAATAACATGAACCGGCCCCCATTGGGGAGCCGGAAACTCAATATCCTCCGCATGTTACTCCGGCTTCGAACCTGATCCTTCGGCTTTGGCGAAGCCGACTTGCGTCACAGGTTGCATGTTGTGAACGACCAACCACAACGAGGAGCATCAACATGGCACCACGAGAAGATTCACGTAGCGGGCGAGCGCCGACCAGCCGGCGCAGCTTCATCAAGACATTGGGCATGGCAGGGGTCATCGTGCCGACCCTCACGACGTGGCCGCGGAGCAGCCTCGCCGAGGAGGCCGCCGCGGACTTTGCCAAGGCCAAGATCGACTGGAAACAGTTTGAGGGGCAGACGATCACGCTGGTGGGCGCGATCCATCCGTGGTCGAGCGCGATCACGCCACTGCTGCCGGAATTCACCAAGCTCACCGGCATCAAAGTCGTCACGGACTTCCAGCTTGAGACCACCTATTTGAGTGCGATCCCGGTTCTGCTCGCGCGCGGCGGCAACACGCCTGACGTTTTCATGTTCACGGTCTATGGCCAAGGCATCTCCGGCGGATGGCTCGAGCCGCTCAACGCCCACTACGCCAACAAGTCTCTGACGGATCCCGCCTGGTACGACGAGAGCGATCTCCTGAAGACCGCGCGCGCCTTTCCGGTGTGGTCCGACGGCGAGCGCTACGCCGTCCCCATCACTTCCGAAGCGATGACCCTGTTCATCAACACCGATGCATTGGCGGCCAAGAACCTGCCGGTGCCGCAGACCTTCGACGAGCTGCTCGCGACGGCCAAGGCGGTCAAGAGCAGCGACATGGCGGGAATCGCAATGCGGGCGCAAGCTGGCGGCAATTCGACCCCACCGGCGATGGGCTTCGTGTTCTCCTACGGCGGTTCCATGGTCAACAAGGACGGCACGGCCGCCTTCGGTAGTCCCGAGGCGATCGAGGCCATCGACATGTATGCGCGGCTGCTCAGCCAGGCAGGACCTGCCAATGTCGGCACTTATGAATGGTATCAGGTGCTTGACGACTTTCTGCAAGCGAGAGCTGCAATGGCGATCGACAGCAGCAACTTCGCCACCGACATCTCCAATCCGGGGAAGAGCCGCGTCGCCAAGCAGGCGGGGTTTGCACCCTTCCCGCACCTTCCCGGCAAGACACCCGTCCCCTTCATGTCGCACTGGCAGGCCTGCGTGAATTCAAAGTCGCAGAACAAGCGGGCGGCGTTCCTGTTCCTGCTCTGGGCGACGAGCAGACCGACCTCGCTGCAAACTGCGGCTGCTGGCCTTGCGACGACACGCGTCTCCGCATGGTCGAGCAAGGCCTTCAAGGATGCGTTCGGCGCGCAGGCCGCCGAGGCGGCGCTGGCGAACCTGCAGAACGCCGATGTCGAGCGCGCCAAGGCGATCCTGTTCCATCCGCAACAGCGGCGCCTCCTCGACGCCTTCATGATCGGCGTCAATGAAGTGGTCTCAGGCAACAAGACAGCGAAGGCGGTGATGCCCGCTGCCGCCGAACGCGCGAATGCGGCGATCCGCGGATAGTAACGATCGCGGCGCGCGCTAGATCTCGCGCGCGTCGCGGCGTCGGTAGACCAGGAGCATCAGCGGCGCGAGCTTGCGCATCAGGCCGTGCGCCGGGATCGGCACTGGATTGGTGAACGGCAGAGCGAGCTCGCTGTCCGGCGCGCCGCGCACGGCCCTGGCGAGCTGATCGCCGAGCGGAATCGTCAGAGCCACCGCGCGGCCGTTGCAGCCGGTCCAGCCATATGCATCCGGCCCGAGCTTGTGGATCCGCGGCAGAAAATCCGAGGTCATGCCGACATAGCCGTTCCAGACATAGTCGAAGCTGACCTCGCCGATCTGCGGCCAGAGCCGTTGCAACCGCTCGGTGACGCGCGCCTTCAGCCGCTCCGCCCTGTTGCCGGGCCCGATCACGGCACCGCCGGTAACGAGCCGGTTGCGCGCGTCGTAGCGGGCGAAATAGAGCTCGCCATGGGTATCCGACATCGCCTGACGTGCGGGGATGATGGTCTTCCTGACATTGTCCGACATCGGCCGGGTCGCCATCTGCCAGGACAGCACCGGCATCACCTCGTGCGAGATGTCGGGTACGAGCTGCTTGGAGAACTCGCCGCTATAGGCATTGGTCGCCATCACCAGCGCGCGGCCGGAGATCTGGGCCTTCTCCGTCTTCACCATCCATCTGTCGTTGCGCCGCTCAAAGCTCACGGCCGGGGAGCGCGCATAGATGCGCGCGCCGAGGCCGAGCACGCTGCGCGCCAGTCCGCGCGCCAGCGCGAGCGGATTGATGTGGCCGCCGGTGCTGTTCCAGAAGCCTCCATACCAGGCATCCGAGCCAAGCATGTCCCTCACCTGCTTGCGCGACAGCAGTTCGACGGGCGCGCCGAATTTCGACCATTGCCGCACCCGCCGCTCTGCGATCTTGATGCGGCCCGGCGAATGTACCGGCTGCACCCAGCCCGCCTGCTCCTGTTCGGCCTCGATGCCGTAACGCCGCGTCACGTCGAACAACGTCGATGCACTGTCACGCAGCAGGTGGACGAAGCGCTCGCCCACCGCGCCGTGTCGCGCGATGATGTCCTCGGGATCGGGGCGCGACAAAGTCGGGATCACCTGGCCGTTGTTGCGGCCGGAGGCGCCCCAGCCTGGCTCGGCCGCCTCGACGATCGCGACATCGACACCGGCTTCGCGCAAGTGCAGCGCCGTCGACAGGCCCGTGAAGCCGCCGCCGACCACGATCACATCCGCCTTCTCAGCTCCAATCAGCTCCGGCAATTCGGGCCCCTGCGGCGTGACCGCGGCCCACAGCGAATGCGGCCAGGTGACGGATGAACCACTCATCATCAATCTTTCCAAATTGTCCCAAGCGTCACGAGATACCGCATCTGCGACTGTCGCAGTTGACAGCCGCTTGCAGGTGCGTTGTCGTGCCCGCCAGTCTAATGCACCCATTCATGCCGGGGAAATCAAGTGGCCCTCAAAAACGTCATCGGAATCGACCACGCCGTGGTCATGGTGAAAGATCTCGACAAGGCCGCGGAAAACTACAAGCGGCTCGGCTTCACGGTCTCGCCGCGCGGCACCCATAGCGCGCATATGGGATCGGGTAATTACACCATCATGTTCGACCCCGACTACATGGAATTGCTCGGAGTGCTCGCGCCGACAGAACATAATGCTCCGGCACGCGCTTTTCTCGAGAAGCGCGGCGAGGGAATCGAGCGAATCGCCTTCACCGCTGTCGATTCCACGGCGGGCGCGGAGGAGATCCGCGCGCAAGGATTTCCGCCGGTCGGGCCGGTTGATTTCGAGCGGCCAGTGACGCTGCCAAATGGCACGGTGTCAGCGGCGAAGTTCCGCGTCTTCCAGTGGCCGGTCGCGGAAGCGCCCGGCGGCGTGCGCATCTTCGCCTGCCAGCACAAGACGCGCGAGACGGTGTGGATTCCCGAGCTGATGACGCATACTAACGGAGCGAAGCGGCTGAAGCAGGTTCTGATCGCAAGCCCGGAGCCGGCGAGGGACGCCGCACATCTGTCGCGCCTGATCGACCGCGAGGCAAGAGCGGAGGCCGACGGCGACGTGACCGTGCCCTCCGGCGGCGACCGTGCCGACTTCGTGTTCCTGACACTCGACCAGCTCGGCAAGCGCTATCCCGGCGTCTCGCTCGCAGGTCTTGCCGAGCGTGGCGGAGCGGCACTCGTGCTTGTGAGCGGCGATCTCGCAGCGACCGAGAAGGCGCTCGGTGCGGCCGCCTCGCGCAGCGGCGCTGCGATCTGCGTGGCGCCGGCCGCAGCCAACGGCACCCTGCTCGCCTTCGTTACCGGCTGATTTGAAGTAATTCTTTAACATGCGTTTACCCCGGCTCCTTAGGGTTTGCGGCAGATCAAGCCGCCAGGGCTCAAGCGCATGTTTAGAGAAAGCTCGCCGATCGCCTATGACGCGCCGGCCGAACTGAAGAAGTGGCCGTCGCTGAAGGGCCAGCGCCTCAGGGACCGAGGCCCGCCCTATCTCGTCTACAACGGCACGCTCGCCGAATGCGTGCGCGAGCTGATGGCAAAGCCCATCAAGGGCATCTCGCTCTACGACATCATGACGAGGCCGCAGCCGGCCTTCGACCAGACTGTGCTGTCGCCGGGTGACGCCGCCGAGATCGCGATGCGCAAGGACTTTCCCAAGGACTAGCCACGCGCCTGTTCGAGGCCCAAGGACTAGCCACGCGCCTGTTCGAGGACGACGATCGTCTTGCAAGCAGGCTACATCCGCGAGCTCTTTGCGAGCGGTCGGTTCTGCGCGGGCGCTATCGCTTCTCCCGGCCGATCCAGAAACACCACCGGCGTTCCGCGCTTGATGTTCGTGCTGAGCGTTAGTGCATCCCAATTGGTCAGACGCACGCAACCGTGCGAAGCCGACTTGCTCACTTTGCCGGGATCAGGGGTGCCGTGAATGCCGTAGCCCTCGGCGGACAGGTTGATCCAGGTCGAGCCGACAGGGTTGTTCGGGCCGGGCTTGATCGTGAATGGTCTTTTCGATTTCACGCCCTTGAACCTGTAATCCGGATTGTAGCGGTAGGTCGGATTTTGATTGATGGCCGTCACTTTCAGCGTGCCGGTCGGCGTCGGCTTCTCCGAACTTCCGACTGTCGCAGGATAGAACGCGAGCAGCCTTCCGCTTGCGTCGAACGCCTTCAGCGTCTGCCGCGTCTTGTCGATTTCGACGCGCGCGACCGGCATCGCATTCTGCTGACCACTGACGTTTGCAACGGCGATCACCTCGCCCGCCCTGTCGAACCTTTTCCCGGGGTTGATCGCGCTGAGCAGCGCCTCGCTCATGTGGAATTTTTCGGCGAGCCCCTCGCGCGGACTCGTGTAGTTCAGCGCCGCGAGTCTCTTCATGTCCTCCATCTTCGCGGGCAGTTTCTTGAGAAAAGGTCCTTTCACGTCCGCTTCCGTGATCTTGTAGTCGACGATGACCGGGCCGTCGCTCGCCGCCGTGAGCTTGTCCCAGAGATCCGGCGTGATCGCCCTGTCGAGGTTTAGCTCATTTGCTTCGGCAAACGCGGACAAGGCCTTCTGCGCGTTCTCGCCAGGCTTGCCGTCGATCTCGCCGGGCGAGAAGTGCGCACGGTCGAGCAGGATCTGAAGCTTGACGATGGAGCTGCTCGGCTTGTCGGAGCCCGTCGGCTTCGCGGGCATGGCCGCATCATTGATGGCGGCGGCATCGAGCCCACTTGCGGTGACAGGCGTCGCCGCAAGCAACGAGAACACCACAGCCGCAAGAATTCGCAACATCCTGCATCCTCAGCCTGGGATTAAAGTCGCGGAACGCGATGAAGTTCCTCAGTGAGGAAAATACGGTGTTCCCATAAGGAACAGCAAAGATCGCAGCTTCGCCGCAATCGACTCGTCAAAAAGTCCCTATCGGCAGCGCATTTGCGGCCAACTCACCCACAATTGAGGCTCACACAAGCAATGCGATTTGTCTTCGCGGCGCTCGCCGCGTTCCTCGTCCTGATGCTCGACCTCGACGGACCAGCCAATACGGCACCGAGCGCCAACAATCTCCTCCTCGCAACCAGTCCATCCGAACAAATCTCCTCCGCGTTCGCAGCGCTGTTTGAAAGCGCCAAGGCCGACGAACAGTCGAACAAGGCGCCCGCACAAGAGAGTTCTCCCCCGTCGGACACGCCGGCGGATGCGACCACCGAACGCAAGGCGGAGGAGTCGCAGCACGATGCATTCTGCCACGCGCTGCGCGAGGCCGCTGAGAACAGCGAAATCCCGCTTGCGTTCTTTGCACGCCTGATCTGGCAGGAGAGCCGCTTCCGCTCGAACGAGGTCAGCCACGCCGGGGCGCGAGGCGTCGCGCAATTCATGCCGGAAACCGCAGCCGAAGTCGGGCTCGACAATCCCTTCGATCCGTTCAAGGCGCTGCCTGCGTCCGCAAAGCTGCTGCGCAAGCTGCGGGATGACTTCGGCAATCTTGGCCTCGCTGCAGCCGCCTACAATGCCGGCAGCGGCCGCATACAGAAATGGCTGGCGAAGCAGGGCGTACTTCCGCGTGAGACACGCGACTACGTCCGCATCATCACCGGTACTCAGGCGGAAGACTGGATCGAGGACGCCGACATGCTCGCGATCCGCATTGATCTGCCGAGCGAAGCGCCGTGCGAAGGCGTCGGCGGGTTATCCAAGACCAAAGAGGTCGCGTTCGTTTCGGCGTTGCCCGCGGCTGGCGTCACTGCGCTGCTGCAGAAGGCGCAGGCTGCGGAGACTGCCACGAAGCTTGCGGCTCACCGCGTGCGCACGCGACTCGCCCTGCTGGTCAAGAAGAGCAAGCCATCGGCGGGGGCGACCCGGCTCGGCAGGGCACGCAGCATGATCGCCGCGCGCGCAGCCAGGGGCGCGAAAGCTCGCGTTCGCGTCGCATCGCGCTAGCGGTCGTCGAGCCCGCGTAGGCCCGCGAACCAGCCGGTTGATGTGACCGCGGATTCTGCGTTGAATGTAGCGCTCACCGTTCCGGACGGAACTCAAAAGCGCAAACGTGGAACCTGCGATGCCATCCAAGAGTGCCGGGATCATCGCCTACCGAATGCGGCCGCCGGGTATCGAGGTTCTCCTCGTCCATCCCGGCGGACCGTTCTGGCGCAACAAGGATCTCGGCGCCTGGTCCATTCCAAAGGGCGAATACGCCGATGGACAGGAGGCCGATGCAACCGCACGACGAGAGTTCGCCGAGGAGCTCGGGACGGAGCTAGCGGCACCGCTGATCGAGCTCGGTCAGGTCAAGCAGCGCGGCGGCAAGATCGTCACTGCCTTCGCCGCCGAGTTCGACGTCGATCCGCGCAACATTCGCAGCAACACATTCGAGATCGAATGGCCGCCGCGTAGCGGCAAGCGGCAGAGCTTTCCCGAGGTCGACCGCGCCGAATGGTTCGCGCTCGACCAGGCGCGCGAGAAGATCAACGAGGGGCAGCGCCCGTTGCTCGATCAGCTGGCACAGCGCGTCGGCGGCGGCTCGGGATAGCTCGCGTTGGCGCGCCGCGCCCAGCCTCAGGGCAAAATCTCGAAAACAACCCCATGCAAAGTAGGGGGAGGCCACCAGTATGGTCGACTTCGTCTTTTACGAAATCGTTTGACACGTCGGGCAAATCAGTGGCAAACTGCCATGATCTTGCAATCCGCAGGATGCCCATTCCCTTCCGACACTGCCCGCTCAGACAGGTTTCTCGTCATCCGTCACCGGCGAGGTGACCACCAGGAACACGAGATCGACCAGGCCCGAGTTCGAGATCGCGTGCTCGACGCCGGGCGGCAGAAAAATCACATCGTGTTTGCGCACGACATGGTTCTTGCCGGCGATTTCCATCAGCCCCTCGCCTTCGAGCACGTGATAGACCTGCTCCTGCACCTTGTGATGGTGGCGTGCGACATAGGCCATCGGCTGGTACATCGAGATGCGGTAGTCGATGTGGCGCGAGCCGGCATTCTCCGGCATCACCAACGGTTTTGACAGCGCTCCACCGACATGGTTGGGGAATTCGCGCCAGGGCACTTCGGCAATGTGACGAATGAAGGCGCCGCCGGTTTCTTCGGCCATGATCGAACTCCCTTCAGCTCAGTTCACGAGCGCGCCGCCGTCGACATGGACAATCGAGCCCGTAACAAAACCATTGGCCATGGAGCTCAGGATCTGCTGCGCGATGTCCTCGGCGACGCCGACACGGCCGACCGGCAGCGCGGCAGCCGTCTTCGCCAGCATCTCGCGCCGCGCCGCTTCCGGCATCGCGGCCCGGATCGGCGTATCGATCACACCGGGCGACACCGCATTGACGCGAACCGGCGCGAGTTCGAGCGCCAGCGCACGCGCGAGCGATTCCAGCGCGCCGTTCGCTGCGCTGATGATCGCCGAATTCGGACGCGGCCGCACGCTGAGAAAGCCGGTGACCAGCGTGAGCGAGCCGCCCGGCCGGATCTCAGCCTCGCGCGCCACGCGCCAGGCGCCCCAGAATTTTCCCTCCATCGTGCTGCGCACGTCGTCGATGGCGACCGTCTTGAACGGCCCCGTCTTGAGCTGTGCCGCGGTCAGAACGACGTGATCGACCGGGCCGGTGCGGCGGAACAGATCGGCCACACTCTCGTCGCTGGTCACGTCGGCCGGAATCGCGATCACATTCAGCCGCTCGGCGACCCCACCGAGCTTTGCAGCGTTACGCGAGGCGATGATGACGTCCGCGCCCTGCTTCTTGGCGAGCTCGGCCGTGGCGAGCCCAATGCCGGAGGAGCCGCCGACCACTACGACCTTCTTGCCTGCGAGCGTCATTCCCGTGTTCCCTGATGTTGACTTGAAAAGCCGAGCCGCGCGATCAGTCCGGCTGATAGCGCGTGCCGATGCCCGCCTTGCTTTGGCCGAGACCCGGCAACTCCCACACGCCTGCGCCGACCGGGTTGACGTCGGCAGCGATATCGACGTCGATGAGATACGGCTTGTTGGCGGCGATGCCCTTGCGGATGGCTTCGCCGATATCTGCGGCGCGGTCCACCCGCACGCCTTCGACGCCACAGGAACGCGCCATCGCCGCGAAATCAGGATTGTAGCGCTCGCCAGTGACTGGATGCTTGAAGTCGGTCGCAAGCTCGCGGCCGCCGAGATAACCGCGCTGCAAGCCACGGATCGAGGCGTAAGCGTAGTTGTTCCAGACCACCCACACCACGGGCAGATCATATTCGAGGGCGGTACCCAGCACGTTGGCGTGCATGAAGAAAGCGCCATCGCCGCACACCGACACACAGGGCCGATCGGGCGCGGCGAACTTCGCGCCCATCACGCCGGCGACGCCAAAGCCCATCGGGCCAAAGCCCATCGAGCCGATCAGCGAATCCGGCCGCTTCGGCTTGCAGAAGCCCAAGAGCCAGTTGTGGTGCACGCCGATGTCGCTAACGAGGATCGCGTCCTCCGGCAGTGCCTTGTCAATCTCGGCCGCGGCACGCTGCGGATTGACCGGGGTGGTGTCGTCGGAAAAGCCCGGTGCGACGAACTTGTCCCACTCCTTGCGATAGTCATCGATCTGCGCCAGCCACTTCTTGCGCGCGTCGGATTTCCTGAACAGGTTGTCGCGACGGTCGAGCTCGGCGTGCACCTGCCGCAGGAAGGTGCGAACGTCCGCCATCAACCCCAGCGCCACCGGATAGTTGCGGCCGATCTCCTCGGGATCGATGTCGACGTGGATGAGCCTCGTCGGCGGGATGGTGAAGGAATAACCGGGAATCCACGAGCTCGAGGTGCGGTCGTCGAAACGGACACCGAGCGCGAGCAGCACATCGGCCTGCCGTGTCGCGTGATTGGCCTGATAGTGCCCGGCACGCGCGACGAGGCCGAGTGCGAGCGGATGATTAACGTCGAGCGCGCCAAGGCCTGAAGCCGACGCCGCGACCGGAATCTGCAAGCGCTCGGCGAGGTTGCGCAACTCTTCTGCGGCACCGCCGTAACGCACGCCCTGCCCGACCAGCATCACCGGCCGCTCGGCCGAGAGCAGCATGTCGACGGCCTTGACTACGCCTTCGGGATCGGCGCCGCAACGGCTGGAGATATTTCCGTTCCACTCGAGCGCCCTCGGCGCTTCTTCGGCGGCCGACTCCAGGAAGACGTCGAAGGGAACGTCGACCACCACCGGCCCTGGCCGTCCCGTGATCATGGTCTTCCAGGCCTGCCGCACCGCAAGCGGCACCATCTCGCCGCGCGTCGGCTGAAACACCTTCTTGCAGATCGAGCGCACCGTGGAGGGAAAGTCGGCCTGATAGTGCCGGTACATTTCCTGGAACGCACCGCGGTTGAACTGGCTGGTCGGCACGTTGCCGGTGATCGCCATGAACGGCACGGAATCGAGAAAGGCATTCGCAAGCGTGATCGGCAAATTGGCCGAGCCCGGCCCGCAGGAGGTGAAGGTCGCGGTCGGCCGTCCCGAGACGCGGTAATAAACGTCGGCCATGAAGCCGGCGACGCTCTCATGATGAACCGAGATCGTCTTGATCTCGGACGAACGCTCATACAGCGCGTCGATGAACTGGATATTGCCGTGCCCGCACAGCCCAAACACCTGCGGCACTTTCTCCTGGATCAGGTAGTCGACAATGACCTGGGCGCCATTGAGCATGTTTCGCGACATTCAACCCGTCTCCCTGCGGCCCGACGGCTTCTTCTTCGACGCAGCGGCCATCATTGAGCCGCCGGCACCCTATTTCTCATAATGCTGTACGTCAATTTATATTGTGATAGTCTTTCTTCCGTGGAAACGCGCGGTGCCCCGCGCCTGTCGCGTGCTAGTGTCAGGGCTGGAGCCATGATGGATTCATCGAAGGGGGCCTTTTCCTTGAGATCGCGTACCAAGCCAAGCACCAGCGAAAAGCCCGCAAGCCCGCGCAAGGCGGCCATTGCAAAACTGGTCCCGCCGCCACAGACGCATGGCGACGACGCCGACGACAAGCAGCGCGCCGGCGGCGTACAGTCGCTCGGCCGTGCCTTCTCGATTCTGGAACAGGTCGCGCGCCACCGCGAAGGGATCGGCCTTGCCGAACTGAGCAAGCTCGTCGGCCTGCACAACTCGACAACCTTTCATCTCGCCAAAACGCTGGTCTCGCTCGGCTATCTCCGGCAGGAGAAGGAGAACAAGCGCTATCGCGTCGGCCGTCCGCTGTTCGCGCTCGCCGCATCCGCGCTCGACGAGATCGAGATGGTCAATCTCGCAACGCCTGTGCTGGAGGACCTCTCGCGGGAGACCAGCGAAAGCAGCCATTTTGCCGTGCGCATGGGCGATGCCGTCATCGTCATCGCGCGCACCAGCGGGCCAGGCGCGTTCCAGCTTACCGATCGGGTCGGCGTGGTACGGCCTGCGCATTGCACGGCACTCGGCAAGATCATTCTCGCTTCGCTGCGACCCGAGCAGCTCAAGCGCTTCGTCGATCGCGCCGAACTGAAGCCGTCGACGCCGAAATCCATCACCGATCCAGGCGTACTGATGCGCGAGATCGCCGAGGTGCAGCGTACCGGCGTTGCCTTCGACGATGGCGAGTTCAATCCGGAAGTGCGTTGCGTCGCCGTGCCGGTCTTGGATTTCACCGGACAGGTGATCGGGGCGCTCGGCATTTCCGGACCGATATGGCGGCTGTCGAACCAGGCGCTGCACGCGAGCGCACAGGTCGTTCAGGTCGCGGCCAACCGGCTCTCCGCGGAGTTCGGCGCCAAAACGACGCCGTCCAAGCCAGCAGCGACAAAAGTCTAAGGCGCGCGCAAGCGGCGATTTTGCCGGTTGACACCGGCGAAGCCGTTCGGGATTATCCTCCAGCATTAGAAAAACGTCTCTCACAATATCGCATCGTCGGTACTGAAGGGAGACACCGCGATGCACCGGGAGGGAGGCTTTGAGATGATCCGCACCAGCCGACGGACATTGCTAAAGGCGAGCGCTGCGTTTGCCGGTGCATCCGCGCTCGGATTTCCCGCGATCGCGCGCGCCCAGGTGGAAAAGATCAGGATCGGACACCTGACGCCGCTGACGGGCTTTCTCGGCGTGATCGGCGGCTACGCCCAGCTCGGCGTGAAGCTCGCCGCCGAGGAGATCAACCAGTCCGGCGGCATTCTGGGCAAGCAGATCGATCTCCTCTCCGAGGACTCCATCAACCCCGCGACCGCAGCGACCAAGGCGCAGCGGATGCTGGAGCAGGACGGCGCGGTGGTGCTGCTCGGCGAAATTTCGTCGGCGTCCTCGCTCACGATCATGCAGGTCGCCGAACGCAACAAGAAGGTGTTCTTCTCGACCGGCGCGCGCTCCGACGCGCTGCGCGGCAAGAACTGCAACAAATACTCCTTCCACTGCGACATCCCCAATACCGTGATGGTCAATGCGGTCGGCACCGCGCTGTCGCAGAAGGGCATGGTGAAGGGCAAGAAGTTCTTCACGCTCACCGCCGACTACATCTTCGGCCACGACCTCCTGAAGGCGGCCAAGGCCTTCTTCGGCACGCACGAGGCCAATCTGATCGGCGACGAGCTGATCGCAACCGACGTCACCGACTTCAGCCCATATCTGCTCAAGGTGCGGCAGGCCAAGCCCGATGTGGTGTGCTGCAACCTCGCCGGCAACCAGGTCACCAATCTCGTCAAGCAATATGCCGAGTTCGGCCTGCCCTACCCGCTGGTCGGCTTCAACCTCAACACCGGCGATGCCTGGGCGGCAGGCGCCGGCAATCTCAGCGGCACCTGGCCGACTGTCTGGTATCACACGCTGGACAACCCGACCTCGAAGGCGTTCGTCGCCGCCTTCATCAAGAAATACGGCAAGCCGCCGGAAAACCACGCCTGGATCGACTACGTGACGCTCAAGCTGCTCGCTGAGGCAATCAACACGACCAAGTCGACCGACAGCAGCGAGCTGATCGGTTATTTCGAGAAGCAGTCCCAGTTCGACATCGGCAAGGCGCGCAAGGCCTACTTCCGCTCCTGGGATCATCAGCTCGTGCAGGAGGCCTACCCGTTCACGGTGAAGCCGAAGGAGCAGATGAAGGACCAGTGGGACATGCTTGTGCTGGGCGATGCCGTCCCGGCGGCGAACGATCCGTTGGAACAGATCTATCCGACCAGGGAACAGAATCCCTGCGAAATGAAGGCCTGACGCACGCTCGCGAAAAATGTCAGTTGGCGCCAGCGGCGTCGGCAGAGCAGCCGACGCCGCTTTGCCAAGGTGATGGACGCAACATGCAGTTCGAGTTTTTGCTGGAACAGGTGGTGAATGGCCTCGTGCTCGGCGGCTATTACCTGCTCATTGCGCTCGGGCTGTCGTTGATCTTCTCCGTCGGCGGCATCGTCAATCTCGCGCACGGCGCCTTCTATGCGCTCGGCGCCTATGTCTTCGTCGAGTTGACGCATCACCTCGGTTTCAGCGCGTCTGTCGTGATCTCGCCGCTCGCCGTGGCGCTGCTCGGCATTCTCTTCGAGCGCTTCATCCTGCGCCGTTTCTATACGTCAGACCCGATCCTCAGTCTTCTTGTGACCTTCGGCCTTGCCATGGTCGCCGAGCAGGCGATCCGCATGATCTGGGGCGCGGCGCCGGTGTCGGCCGAGATTCCGCAAAGTTTTCGCGGCTCGGTGATCGTCGGTGATTTCCTGTTCTCGCGTTATCGCCTGCTGATATTGGCGGTGGTGGCAGTGGTGCTCGTTGGCATCTGGCTGCTCCTGCACAAGACATCGTTCGGGCGCGTGGTGCGCGCCGGCATCCAGCGGCCGGATATGGTCGCGGCGCTCGGCATACGCCTTCAGCCGTATATGACCGCGATCGTCATGCTCGGCGTCGGCATGGCCGCGCTCGGCGGCGCCTTCTTCGCGCCGATCACGACCGTACATCCTGCGATGGGCGCCGAGATCATGACGGTCGCCTTCGTCGTCGTCGTGATCGGAGGGCTCGGCAGTTTTTGGGGCGTCGTCATCGCTGCCCTCCTCGTCGGCGTCGTGCGCGGCATCGCCATCCATTTCGAGCCGGCCGCGGGTGAAGCCTCGATCTACATCCTGATGTTTTTGGTGCTGCTGGTGCGCCCGCGCGGCCTGCTCGGCGAACGCATCGAGAAGTTCGAATGAGGCGCGCATCCACCCTCGACAAGCTGAAGCCGCTGCTGGTCGCGGCGGTCGCAGTCATCGCGCTGCCCTTCCTGCTCAGGGCCCTCGGCCTGTCGATCAATACCGGCACCTGGGTGGTCGGCCTTGCGATCGCCACCATGGGGCTCAATCTCTGCATCGGCTACACCGGCCTCGTCTCCTTCGGCCACAGCACCTGGTTCGGCGTCGGCGCGTACGCGGCCGGGCTGATCCAGCTTCGCTTCTTCCCCGGCGAGATCTGGCTGCCGCTGCTGTTCTCGACGGTCATCGTCGCCGCGGCTTCAGTGGTCGTCGGCGCGCTGATCCTGCGCCGGCGCGGCGTCTACTTCTCGCTTTTGACGCTGGCGCTCGCAGCGCTGGTCTATACGACGGCGTTCCGCTGGACGAGCCTCACCGGCGGCGAAGATGGCCTTGCCGGCCTGAAGCGCGGCCACTTCGGCCCGCTCGATCTCGATCATGCGCTCGCCTACTACGTCGTCGTCGCGGTGATTGGCTTGCTCGTGCTCTACGTCCTCTTGCGCCTGGTGCGCTCGCCCTTCGGCCATGTGCTGGTCGCGATCCGCGAGAACCAGTTGCGCGCGACGTTCCAGGGCTATCCGGTCGAACGCTACAAGCTCGCGGTGTTCGTGATCTCGGCGGTGGTCACGGGCATCGCCGGAGCGCTGATCGCGTTCCTGAACTATCTCGTCTCGGCGGAGGCCGTCTCCGTCCCGTTTGCCGGCGAGCTGCTTGCGATGGTCGTGATCGGCGGTATGCGCAGCCTGCTGGGCCCCGCGTTAGGTGCGCTGTTCTTCATCCTGTTCCGCGAGCTGTTCTCGATTTGGACGTCGGACTGGCTGTTCTGGTTCGGCATCACTTTCGTGGCCTTCGTGATGTATTCGCCCAGCGGCCTCCTCGGCATCGGTGCACTGATCATGCGTCGCTTGCGGCCCGCGAGCGAAGAAGCGGCCGCGATGAGCCGGCGAAAGATCTATGACGGCCTGCCGCTGCCGGCCTTTCTGCGCCCGCAGGCGCTTCCGGGAACGGCGCTGGAGGTGAGCGGTGTCTCGAAGAAGTTCGGCGGCATCCGTGCCGTGCACGATGCGAGCATCCGCATCAGTGGCGGCGAGATCCACGCGCTGATCGGCCCGAACGGCGCCGGCAAGACCACGCTGTTCAACCTGGTCTCCGGCCTCTACGCGCCCGACCAGGGCAGCATCCGCCTCAACGGCCGAGACGTTGCGGGCGTGCCATCGAACGTGATCTGCCATCAAGGTCTGGCACGCTCGTTCCAGATCACCAACCTGTTCCGCGGGCTGACCATCTACGAGAACCTAAGGCTCTCGCTTCAGGCGCGCCGGCCGATGCGTTTCAACATCTGGAATGACATCGACGCCTACGAAGAAATCCACGCCGAGACCGCCGAGCTGGCCAAGTTCCTCGGGCTCGAAGGCATCGAGGAGATCGAGGGCGGCGAGCTCTCCTATGGCGGGCAGCGGCTGGTCGATCTCGGCATCGCCCTTGGCTCCAAGCCGCAGGTGCTGCTGCTCGACGAGCCGCTCGCAGGGCTTGCCGCGGCCGAGCGCGAGCGCGTCTCCAGCCTCGTCAAGAACATCGCGGCCGACATTCCCGTGCTGATCGTCGAGCACGACATCGACCGCGTACTCGGATTCTCAGCAGTGGTCACGGTGATGAACCAGGGCGAGGTGCTGATGTCGGCCTGCCCTGAGGCAGTGCGCGCAGACCTGCGGGTGCAGGAGATCTACACCGGCACGGGCATCCCCGCGGTCGCGCATCAGCGCAGCGATGATGCGACCAGCGAAACAAAACCCATCCTGCGCATCGAGCGCGTCAACACGTTTTACGGCAAGAGCCACATCCTCAATGACGCCTCGCTCGACGTGCGCGAGGGCGAGATCGTTGCGCTCCTGGGCCGCAACGGCGCCGGCAAGTCGACGCTGCTGAAGACGCTCGCAGGCCTCGTGCCTGCGGCGTCAGGCAGTATCGACTATCGCGGCGAGGATATCGCGCACCTCGCAGCGCCCGACATCGCGCGTCGCGGCGTCGGCTATGTGCCGCAGGGCCGCGGCCTGTTCGCCGGCATGACCGTGCGCGAGAACCTCGCGCTCGGGCGACTCGCGCGCAAGACCGACGGCAGCGACGGCGTGGTCTGGGACGAGACGCAGATCCTGCACACATTCCCGCGGCTGAAGGAGCGCATGAACGTCGCGGCCGACTATCTCTCCGGCGGCGAGCAGCAGATGGTGGCGGTCGCACGCGCGATGTCCGGCAGTGTCCGCCTGCTGCTGCTCGACGAGCCCTTCGAAGGCCTGGCGCCGGCGGTGACGCTCGAGCTGTTCAAAGTGTTCGACCAGCTTCGCCGGCACATGTCGATCGTGATCGTCGAGCACAATCTCGACCTCGTGCTCGCGCTCGCCGACCGCGTCTTCGCGCTGGAGCGCGGCGCCGTGTTCCACGAGGGCCCGGCCAAGCCGCTTCTGACGGACCTCAGCTATCGCAAGCAGATCCTGTGGCTGTGACAGCGACCACGGGTGCGCTCCCTCTCCCGCTTGCGAGAGAGGGGCGAGGTGCCGGCGCGACAGCTTACGATTTTACGAAATCATTTGACACGTCGGGCAAATCACCGGCATGATGTCATCATTGCCAAATCCCTGAAGTGACCCACGGCGTGCCCGGCAAAAGCGCGTCGCGACAGTTTGCGCGCAATTCACCCTCATCCACATCAGCAATCGGTCCAGCAGGCCGCGGGCAGGCAATCGGCCTTGCGCGCAGTCACCCCTGCGCCTGCGCCGGCCGAAAGGAAGCATCGACATGACGGCATCTTCGAACCACGACGCGGCGGCGATCACATCAGGCGATCGACCGCAAACGACAGAATTCCCGCGGATCAAGTTCTCCAAACGCGGCTTTGCGATCGACCATCCGGATCTGGAGGCCGGCGAGCGGCTGATGGCGGATGCGTTCGGGGTCGCGGACAGCGACGCCATGTACGGCATTCTCAAGCAATTGGTGAAGGCGAGTGTGAACGGCAGCAAGCTCGACCACGCCAATCTCGCCTTCATGATTTCGATGATGCAAGGCATCAAGCCCAGGGACGCCATCGAGGCCATGCTGGCGGCGCAGATGGTCTGCGTGCACGTCACCGCGATGCGAAGTGCCCATCACCTCGCCAGCGCCGTCGACATCCAGTGCCAGGACAGCGCCGCGCGTGCGCTCGGCAAGCTCGTGCGCACGTTCCCGGCCCAGATCGAGGCGCTCAATCGTTACAGGAACAAGAGCGAGCCGGCCATCACCGTGCAAAACCTGTCGGTGCAGCACGGCGGCAAGGCCATCGTCGGCAACGTCACGCAGCATGCGCGCATGATCGTTGCGCAACCGAGCGAGGTGGCTGCGCTGGCGGATGCGCGGACAGTCCCGATGCCAATCGTCGGCGAACGGGAGCCCGTCAACGCAAGCCAAGATGCCTCCGCATGAGCGGCGGTCACGCCCGCACCACGAGCGCGATGCTGGCAAGCCCGCGCTGCGGCGCCAGAACGCGCGGCGGCGGCGCCTGCCGCGCGCCGGCAACGCAGGGTAAGAGGCGCTGCCGAATGCACGGTGGTGCGGACGGATCGGGCGCGCCAGAGGGAAACCGGAATGCGCGGAAGCATGGGCTGTTCACGAAGAAGGGCATCGCCGAGCAAAAGCAAATTCGGGAATTGTTGGGTGAGACGCGGAGACTGCTCAGGGAGCTCGAGTGAGACTGGCCGACGCTTCGAGCGGTCGGCCCTTTCGTCGTGCGCCGCCCCTTGACCCTCATCATTCAATGGACTGCGCGCCTCCGCGGAGAAGGCGATAATCGTTGCTATCCGGCTGCCATGCAGGCGATGCTCTCCCAATGGGTTGACCCGGTCGCCTGAGCGACACACGGAGGGAGACGACATGAAATTCGTTTCTGCCGCCGCATTGGCACTCATTGGTTGCCTTGTCGGCTTCAATTCCGCAAACGCACAAGGAGCCGCTATGAAAACGACGCCGACGACCAAAATCCTCGCCATCGGGACCATCAATCCCGGTTTCGAACAATCGCAGGTGTTTGCTGTTCTGCCGGAGGAAGTTCGGGAAACTGTCGACCTCTACCTCGATGGCAAGATCGAGCAGTGGTACTCGCTCCAGGGAAAGCCGGGCGTGGTGTTCATCATCAACGTCACCGATCCGGCCGTCGCTCACGAAATGCTCGAAAAGCTGCCTTTGGGTAAAGCACACATGATGAGCTTCGAACTGATCCCCATTGGCCCACTCAACCCGCTTCGCTTTCTGCACGGCATGCAGCCGAAACCCTGAGATATGCAGAGCCCTGGTTGGACGTCATGCGCGGGCGCTTGCCTGACAAAGCGTGACCGTGCGATGTGAAGCACACTTTCTGGCTCCAGTCCCGAAGCAAGGGTCCGCTCCTGGCGCAGCAGGGCGAGATCTGCTCGGAGTCACTTGGCGGCAACGGTCTCCTTGAACAGCTCAACCTTGCCGACCGCGTTGTCGGTCAACGCAAAGACCTCGTATAAATCGATCTGCGGCTTCATGCCGTAGCGCTGGATGATGCCCTCGAGCCACGGCCCGGTATAGAACGCTTTGGCGTCCTCGACGCGCTCCCACTGGTACACGCCGCCGGCCCAGCCGCTTTCGGACCAGATGAAGTGCTTGCTGATCAGCCCCGTCACCTCGCGGAAGTTGGGTGCGATCTTGTGAAAGTGCTCGCGACACGCGGCGTAGTCGATCTGCGGTGGAAGTTTGTATCGTACAACGGCGGTAATCATGCGACCTCCTGGGAAGGATGCCTTCGGCGCAAGATTGATGGCAATTCCATTGATCAAGCAAGCGAAGACCGAAATATCGACCATCTGCGCGCGCCGATCACGATCAAATGTGCCAGGCGCTGCCGCGAGTAGGTCAACACGATTGACGAGAGGCTTATCGCCGCGCGGCTATCTCATCCCAATTTTTTGCGTTCAATTTTTTGCGTTAATGTGAAACGCTTCACAGCTGTTTAGCCGACGGGCTCGGATGATGCCCAAAGCAAGAGAGGCGAGCTAAGGCCCCGCAAAGCGCCACCCGGTTCCGATGGGTTTTTTCCATTCACACGCGAGTTTGGGAGCAACACATGGAAAAGCGCGAAATTGACAACAGCTTGACGAAAGATCTGACCGAAGCGAAGCAGGGCGCCTTCTCGCGCCGCTCGTTGCTGACGCTGGCTTGCACCCTTGGCGCCGCCGCGCCATTTGGGATGTTTGGAGCGGCTCGCGCGCTGACAGCATCCGGGACTGGATCGCTGTCTTATATTCCGGCCGAGCCTTTTATTTGCCGCGTCGCAGCGAACGGTGAAGAGCTGCAAGGCCCGCCCCGCCAATTGAAACTCGCCTGGAACGCAAACGCGGCATGCACGGTCGCCGCGCCAGTCGCAAAGGAACGGGGTATCTTCGCCAAGCACAACCTGGATGTCGATTTCATCAATTTCGGCGGTTCGACCGACCAGTTGCTGGAGGCGATTGCAACGGGCAAGGCGGATGCCGGTTTGGGATTGGCCCTGCGCTGGCTCAAGCCACTGGAGCAGGGCTTCGACGTTCGGCTCACCGCCGGTGTGCATGGCGGCTGCATCCGGCTCCTCGGCTCCAAGGCTGCGAATATCGACAGCCTGGAGTCCCTGCGCGGCAAGTCTATCGCGATCAGCGATCAAGCGAGCCCAGCGAAGAACTTCTTTGCGATCTACCTCGCCAAGAAAGGCATCGATCCGGCCCAAGAGGTAGAGTGGCGCCAATACCCGGCCAATCTGCTCGCGCTCGCCGTCGATAAGGGCGAAGTGCAGGCGCTGGCCGAGATCGATCCGCTGCCCTATCTGTGGCTCAAGGACGGCAAGCTGAACGAGATCGCGACAAACTTGACGGGTGAGTTCGCCGACCGCACCTGCTGCGTTCTCGCGATACGCGGCAGCCTCACCCGAAACGAAATGCCGGTGGCGGCCGCTCTGACGCGATCGATCCTGGAGGGGGCAGACCACGTCGCCGACGATCCCGCCGATGCCGCAGCAATCTATTCGGGCTACGGCGGCAAAGGGTCCCTGGAGGATCTCGCCACGATGTATCGCAGCCATACTCACCACAATCATCCCGTCGGGGCGACGCTCAAGAAGCAACTTCTACTGTACACCGACGAACTCAAGGCAGTGAACGTCATCAAGCGAAGCACTGACCCGGCCAAGTTCGCCGAACGTATTTATCTTGACGTCCTAAGCTGAACTGGAAGATCCGCAGTGAGTTCGGTCATCGACGAAGCGCCGAGGCCATCAGAGAAATCGGGTTTCGGCTTTTTTGAAAGTTCAGCCACAGGGCCGTTGATCGGTGGACTGTCTGTGGCCGCCGCATGGTCCATGGTTGCCGCGCTCACTGCGTTCTGGCCGGACAAACCCGAAAACGATTGGACCTACACGGGCGGCTTCGCCATTGCCTGCGGAGCATTGGCCGCCGCCCTCGCCGTGGTGGCCTTTGCCGGCGTTCGTTTTGCCGCTTTCCAACGTCTCAAGCGGCTTTTCCCATGGCTGTTCGCGCTCGCGCTGTTTTTTGCTGCCTGGGAAGCCGTGACAGCAAAGCTCGGATTGCTTCCGTTACCGTTTTTTCCGCCGCCGCAGGCCATCGTCGAAGTCGTAATCGACGACTGGGGGCGGCTGGCTGAAGGCACCTTCGCCTCTGCTCGTCTGCTCGCGACCGGTTATTTTATCGGTGCCGCGGTGGGATTCGTGACCGGCGTGGCGATCGGCTGGTCGCGGCTCGCCGGCTATTGGATCCACCCGGTGTTGCGGTTCATCGGGCCGCTGCCCGCGACGGCCTGGCTGCCGCTCGCATTTTTCGTTTTCCCGTCGAGCTTCAGCGCCAGCATTTTCCTGATTGCGCTCGCCACCGGGTTTCCGGTCACCGTGCTCACCTGGTCGGGTGTCGCAGGCGTGAAGACCGCCTATTACGACATCGCGCGGACATTGGGAGCATCCCAGCGCTTCCTCGTGCTCAAGGTTGCCATTCCGGCGGCAATGCCGCATGTCTTCGTTGGCCTGTTCATGGGCCTCGGCAACTCGTTTGCAGTTCTCGTCGTAGCCGAAATGCTGGGCGTGAAGTCGGGGCTTGGCTGGTATCTGCAATGGGCGCAGGGCTGGGCGGCCTATGCCAACATGTACGCCGCGCTGCTGCTCATGGCGTTCTTGTGCTCCGGGCTGATCACGCTGCTGTTCCGCTTGCGGGACCGCCTGCTATCCTGGCAGAAAGGCCTGGTGCGATGGTAGCGGCGATCGCAGGCGAACAGCCGGTCCACGGATCGACGCTGACGATCCGCGAAGTGAGCCATCGCTTCGATCTCGAAGGCCAGCCCCTGCCTGTATTGGACCGCATCAGCATGCAGGTCGGCCGCGGCGAATTTGTCGCTCTCCTGGGACCGAGCGGGTGCGGAAAATCGACCTTGCTGCGACTGGTCGCGGGGCTCGACACTCCAACTGCCGGCGCCCTGCTAACGGAGGGAAGGGAGATCGAAGCGCCCGATCCGTCGCGAGTCGTCGTTTTTCAAGACCCCACGCTTTATCCATGGCGGACGGTGTGGAGCAACGTTGCTCTGGGACTGGAAGCACGCGGGTTGCTGCGCACCCATCGCGGACGTATTGAGGACGCCTTGCGCCTCGTCGGGCTCACGAGCTTCGCCAACGCCTACCCGCACCAGCTTTCCGGAGGCATGGCACAACGCGCGGCTCTGGCGCGCGCGCTGGTCAACGACCCGAAGCTGCTCATTCTCGACGAGCCTTTGGGCCAGCTCGACTCGCTGACTCGCATCGCCATGCAGGCGGAACTTGTATCACTTTGGCAGCGCTCGAGCTTCACGGCGCTGCTGGTCACGCACGATGTCGAGGAGGCGCTCTTGCTCGCCGGCCGCGTCATCGTGCTGAGCGATCGACCTGCACGGATCAAGGCCGAAGTCGTCAACAGCCAGCCCTATCCTCGCCACCGGGGCGATCCGCGCTTCGTTGAGCTTCGTCGCGAAGTGTTCGAGCATCTCGGCCTCGATGAGGCATGGTAGCCGTCAAAGCGAGCTCGCCGGGTCCAGAAGTCTGGCGAGCGCACGGAGACTTCGATGACCTCCGAATTCAACGTCCACAACGCCGCGGGCTATGAGCAGCTCATGGGCCGCTGGAGCCGAAGGCTCGCCCGGCTATTCATCGACTTCACAGGGGTCGCCGACGGCGAAAGGATTCTCGACGTCGGCTGCGGCACCGGGAGCTTGACCTTCGCGCTCGCCAACGCCGCCGACCTCGCGGAGATTGCCGCGATCGACTATTCACCGGTCTTTGTCGAGGAGGTGATCCGGCGCAACACAAACCCGCGAATAAGCGCCCGACAAGCGGATGCCTGCGCCCTGCCCTTCAAGGACGGCACGTTCGACCGCGCCTTGGCGCTTCTCGTGCTCCACTTCGTTCCCGAAGCGGGCAAGGCAGTCGCCGAGATGCGCCGCGTCGTTCGGTCGGGCGGCGTGGTCGCGGCGGCGGTGTGGGATCATCTCGGCGGCATGCCCGGCATGCGCATGATGGTCGATACGGTGGCGGCACTCGGTGAAAGCGGGCGCCAGTTGCGCAGTCGCTATTTCTTTCAACCTATGATGCAGCCGGGCGAATTGAGACGAACTTTTGTCGAACAGGGTCTCGTGGACGTTGCGGAAGTGGAGCTGATGATCCGTATGGACTACCAAAGCTTTGCCGACTATTGGGCGCCGATTGCCGCTGGCGAAGGGCCGCTCGGCAAGTATGTGGCAGCGCTCGACGCTGCGGAGCGAGCACGCATCGACGCCGCCATGCGCGATGCCTACGAGGCCGGCCGGCCCGATGGCCCGAGGTCCTTTGCAAACGTCGCGTGGGCCTGCCGTGGCATCGTTCCCTAATTCGACGGTCAGAGCCATCTCTTATGTGACCTGGATCATAGTCCGCGTCCCCTAAACGGATTAGGCTGACTCACAGGTTAAGCGTTAGCTTGCTTTGCCGCGCCCGACGGGCGGTTCCTCCCAAGACTCGGCCGATCGCTTCGAACAACCGAAGCGATCGGCCCGTTCGTCTTGCGTGAGCTCCAATATCGCAGCCGCCAATCAAACGCGCGATCGCTTCGCTTTGAGGCTCTCCTCCGGCCCCACGATGGCGCAACGAATCACGACATTTCGTGACGCGATTGATGCGCGGGTTTGCGTGCCTGCATGAACCTTTCTGATCCGGAATGACGGGGCTGTCTTTCCCGCAGTTGGCACCCTCCTTCCGATCGTGTAACGCCACCGAAAAGCTTTTCGGGATGGGACGCTCATGACTGCGGTGGCCACGGAGGAAGCGGGAGTTGGCACCCGCGCGCTGATCCTTGCGCTGATCGCGCTCGCGTGCGGACACATGCTCTCGACCTTGCTGCGCACCATTCCGGCGGTCAGCCTCGATCTGATGGCGACGGATTTCGGCATCAAGGCGCAGGCGCTGGCCAGCCTCACCTCGGTCTATCATTTCGCCTTGGCCGCAGCCCAAATCCCGGTTGGCGCGGCGATGGACCGCTTTGGCGTGCGTCCGGTGTCGCTCAGCCTGCTCGGCGGGACCGTGGTCGGCGCAACGGCTTCCGGCTTTGCGACAGGGCCGGAAAGTTTTGCGTTCGGGCAATTGCTGCTGGGCGTTGCCACCTCCGGCATGCTGATGTGCCCGATGACGCTGGCTGCCAAGCAATTGTCGGCGGCGCGGTTCGGCCTGTGGTCGGGTGCAATCCTCTCGATCGGCAATATCGGCATGCTGCTGTCGTCGAGCCCGCTCGCCCTCGTGGTCGATCATTACGGCTGGCGCGCGGGATTCTGGATCTCGGGCGGCGCGGGCATCCTGGTAGCACTCGCCGTCTTTGCGCTGGTGCCGAACCAGCCGGCCGAGCACAAGGACGATTCCTCGCCTCTGTCGCAGATGATCGAGGTGCTGCGACTCGGCTTGTCACGCCCCCTGCGCGGCTTGATCGCGCTCGCGCTGGTGTCGCTTGCGACCTCGCTGGTGCTGCGGGGCCTGTGGGGCGGGCCGTGGCTGATGGAGATCAAGGGCTTGTCGCGGATCGAGGCCGGCAACGAGCTCGGCGCATTCACGATCGCGATGATCGTCGGCCCGCTTTGCATCGGCATGGTCGATCGCTGGTTAGGCCGCCGCCGCGAGCTGGTTGCCGGCGCGCACCTTCTCGCGGCATTTCTGCTCGCACTGATGGCGTTCGGCGCGCCGTACTACGCTGTCTCTCTGCTGTTCGGCGTTCCCGTCATGCCGCCGCAATACGACCTCGTGCTGTTCGTGCTCATTGGCCTTGCGACCTCCGCGCAGCCGCTGCTGTTCGGCATGTCACGTCAACTGGTTGACGCGCAGGTTGCAGGCAAAGCACTCGCCGCGGTGAACCTCGCCTTCTTCCTCGGCGCAGCCCTGATGCAGTCGACCACCGGCGCAGTGGCGGCGCTCGCGGGACTGCCGGCGGTGCTGCTGTTCATGGCCGCGACGCTTCTGATCGGCACGCTGATTTTTCTGGCTTATACGTCACCGAGCCCGCAATCGCCACGCATGAATTGATGAGGGAGCACGCCGGGCTTTCGCCGCGGCTACCCGCGATCGAACGAATGCTCGCGCCGCGAAAGTTCGTTCCGGTCAACACTGGCCGCCGATCCGCACCAGCCGGGATGGAGCCTGCACGACTTGCGTGACGCTGCGAGGCAGATTGTCGCGGGCGTCGAAATTCGCCGCTGACTGTGAATTGGCTCACAATGGACACTCGATCGGCGGGCTAAGATTTTTGACGGAAGTCGGTTTGCGAAATTTTCTGCGCAGAAGATTTCCTTCAGGAAATTGTTCTGGATCCGAGCTATCGCGGTTGCCTTCGACGTCACCGTCGCAACGGCTGCGCCTGCCTCTGCCAGACAGAATCGTTGGCTGCGCGCTGCCGATTGATAGCTAAGCCAGCGATGTTTCGATCACAGTTGATGTTGAAGACTGCCGGCTGGCGACGCGGCGGCGATGATGCACGTGCCGGCAATAGGAGTATCCGGAGATTGCGCCATGAGCACGATCTACAGTGCAACAGCATACAGACGGCTCGCTTCCGCCCGGCGCGTCGTCCGATTCCTGGAAAGACACTGGGAGGCGTTTCAAGAGCGGCGCAAATGCGCGCGGGTGCAGGCCGCCCTGTCCGATCTGGGTGACAGGGAATTGATGGATATCGGCATTTCGCGTGGGGAGATCGACTACGTCGCCTCAAACCCGAACATCGACCCGCGCGGCGCCCGTCCGATTCCGCCAGCGATGATCTGATATCCGCCCCCATGCGTGCCCCGAACTGCGCTGCGGCCGCAAGTCGGCCGAGCTCCTGCGTAGCCGGTCGAATATCGAGTTCTTGGTGAAACCCGCCTTGAACTGCACGTGGGTTTCACTGCGCTCCAGCAACCTTGCGAGCTATCGCTTGATTAGGCTGGCGCGATCGGCGTACCCTGCAAAGAAAAATGCGGGATGGAAGCATGGCACGCATCGCATCGGCCGAGACCGGACTCTACCGAATCCCCCTCCCCGTCACTCTTTCCGACAGCACGCATGGCGAGATCAGGGCGTTCGAGCTCATCACCTGCCGCGTGCGCGATGCCGATGGCGCGGAAGGAACAGGTTACACCTACACCGTCGGCCGCAATGGCGGCGCGATCGCCGATATCTTGAAACGGGAAATCCCCGAGCTGATCGACGGCTTTGAGGCCGACGATACCGAGGCGATCTGGCATCACGTCTGGTGGGGCCTGCATTATGGCGGACGCGGCGGCGCCGCGGTGCTCGCGCTCTCGGCGCTCGACATCGCGCTTTGGGATCTGAAAGCACGCCGCGCGAACCTGCCGCTGTTTCGCCTGCTCGGCGGTTTCGATGCCCGCGTGCCCTGCTATGCCGGCGGCATCGACCTTGATCTCCCGGTCGAGGCGCTTCTCAAGCAGACGGACGACAATCTCGCCAAGGGCTTTCGCGCCATCAAGATGAAGGTTGGCCGGCCCGATCTCAAGTCCGACGTCGCGCGCGTCGCGGCGATGCGACAGCATCTCGGCGACGGCTTTCCGCTGATGGCGGATGCCAACATGAAATGGACCGTCGAGGAGGCGATCCGCGCCGCCCGCGCGTTGCAGCCGTTCGATCTCACCTGGCTCGAGGAGCCGATCATCCCCGACGACGTCGCCAGCCACGCGCGTATCCTTGAGTCCGGCGGCGTGCCGATCGCGGCGGGGGAAAATCTGCGCTCGCTGTGGGAGTTCAAGAACTACATCGCCGCGGGCGCGGTGTCCTATCCCGAGCCCGACGTCACCAATTGCGGCGGCGTCACGGCCTTCATGAAGATCGCCCGGCTCGCCGAGGCCTTCAACCTGCCCGTCACCAGCCATGGCGCGCACGACATCACGGTGCACCTGCTCGCGGCTTGCCCGAACCGCTCCTACCTCGAGGCGCACGGTTTCGGGCTCGACCGCTACATCGAGCATCCGCTGGTGCTCGACCGCGGCATGGCGCTGGCGCCAGTGCGGCCCGGTCACGGCATCGGCTTCGACTGGAAGGGGCTGGCACAGCTTTCGCCTTAGAGAGCAGGTCGTCATGCCCGGGCTTGTCCCGGGCATCCACGTTCTTGGCGCCTGCGAGGCAAGCCGTGGATGGCCGGGACAAGCCCGGCCATGACGATGGGGCGACAGCCTCTGCACGCGAGGCATTTGCTGGCGCTGCATGCGGCGGCCGGATAATCCGCTATGGTGACCACAGCCGGCACCATCCGAAAGACACCTGCCTTGACACCTGAGCTTCACCAGAAACTGACCGCGTGGCGCCAGCATCTGCATGCCCATCCCGAACTGTCCTTGCAGGAAAAGGCGACCTCGGCCTTCGTGCAGGACAAGCTTGCCGAGCTCGGCATTCCCTTCGAGGCCGGCATCGGCGGTCACGGCATCGTCGCGACGCTGAAGCGCGGATCTGCGCAAGGCCGGGTCGGCTTGCGCGCCGATATGGATGCGCTGCCGATCACTGAGGAAACGGGGCTTGCCTACGCATCACGCCATCAAGGCGTGATGCATGCCTGCGGCCATGACGGCCACACCGCATCCCTGCTCGGCGCGGCGGCGCTGCTGGCGGCAGATGCGAGCTGGAGCGGCACCGTCGATTTCATTTTCCAGCCGGCCGAGGAAGGTTTTGGCGGCTCGCGCGCGATGGTCGCGGACGGTCTGTTCGAGCGCTTTCCGATGATGCGGATTTTTGGCTTCCACAACTGGCCGGGCCTGGACGCCGGCACCATCGCGGTGCACGACGGCGTCGTCATGGCCTCCGGCGGGCGTGTCACGTTGACGATCGAGGGACACGCGGGCCACGCCGGCATGCCGCATCTGACGCGCGATCCGGTCGTTGCCGCCGGCCACCTGATCGTGGCGCTGCAATCGATCGTGGCGCGCAATGTCGACCCGCTCGACACCGCCGTGTTGTCGCTGTGCACGATCGAGGGCGGCACGGCGGCGAACCAGGTCGCCGGACGCGTGGTGATCCGCGGCACGCTGCGCAATCATCGCGGCGCGGTGCGCGATACCATCGTCGAAGGCATCGAGCGGACCTGCGCCGGAATTGCGATGAGCTTTGGTGTCAAGGTCACGCCCGACATCACCTTCGGCGTCGGCACGGTCGTCAATACGCCGGCGGAAGCGGGCCTTGCGCGGATCGCCGCTGAGAAGGTGCGGGCGCCGCTGCGCCGCGACCTCGCCCCGAGCATGGCCGGCGAGGACTTCGCCTTCTACCTCCAGCATTGCCCCGGCGCCTTCGTCTGGATCGGCAACGGGCTCTTGCGCGATGGCGCCGAACTTCACGGCCCGCGCTACGACTTCAACGACGCGGTCTTGCCGGTGGCATCGAGCTGGATGGCCGAGGTCGCCAAGACGGCGCTGGCTTCGAACTAGCCAATCGACGGCTGGCCGTATGCGTTCGCTGAATTGTTTGAGCATGGTCTCCGCGCAAACGCGTTCCGGGTTTGTCGCCAGAGAAAGCCGCTTCAAGCTTTCCGGATCATGCTCTAGATGATGCCGTCTTGCCGAAGCGCCGCAATCGCAGCCTCATCGTAGCCGAGTTCGGCCAGCACGAGATCGGTGTGCTCGCCGAGCGTCGGCGGGCGCGTTGCAATTTCACCCGGCGTTTCCGACAACCGGACGGCAGCGCGTGTCACCGGTGCGGGCTTCGGCAAGCCTGGATAGTCGACATCCTGCATGAATCCGGCAGCCCGGATGTGCGGATGATCCAACGCCTGTTGCGGGCTGAGGACAGGACCGGTCGGAATCATCGCACGTCCCAGCGTGTCGACGGCCTCCTGCGTGGTGCGCTCGGCGCACCAGCGCGCCATCCGCTCGCTGATGACAGGGCCGTTATTGCCGCGGCTGATATCGTCGGCAAAGCGCGGATCACCGAGCCATTGCTCCTCCTCACCCATCAGCTTGGCCCAACGTTTGAACAGCGGATGGCCCGTGACCTGGCACAGCACCCAGCCGTCCTTGGTGCGGTAGATGTCGGCTGGAGCCGCGGTCTGGCCGAGATTGCCGGTCGGAACGCGATTGATCGATATCACGGCCTGCTCGATCAGCGTGGCGTTGGTGAAGGACAGTGCCGTTGCGAGCAGCGCGCCCTCGACGATCTGCCCGCGCCCGGACTTGCCGCGCTCGATCAGCGCGGCAAGTGTCCCGAATGCGCAGTGCAACGCGGTACCGAAATCAACCCAGTTCACCGCGGCCCGGTAAGGCGGATCGCCGGCGCCCGTCATGTACACCGAGCCCGACATGACCTGCCCGACACCGTCGAAGCCGACGCGGTCGGACCAGGGCCCCGGCCCGCCGAACGCGGTTGCCGTCGTCAGGATGATGTCGGGCTTGATCGCCTTCAATGACTCGTAGTCGAGCTTCATCGCGCGCAGGGTCTGTGGAGGCAAATTGGCGACGACGACGTCCGCAGTCGCGATCAGGCGGCGCATCACCTCCTGCCCTTCCGGCTTCATCGGATCGAGCGTGATGCACTTCTTGTTGCGGTTGATCTGTAGAAACAGCGCGCCTTCACCGCCTTCGCCGACGGGCGCCACGAAACGGTCCTCGCTGCCATCGCGCTTTTCCACGCGAATGACCTCGGCGCCGAACTCGGCCAGCAACGTCGCGCAATACGGCCCCGCGATATAGCGCCCGAAATCGAGGACGCGCATGCCCTCCAGAACTCCCCCCATCGATGGCTTTCCTTATCGTATTTTGCCCGGTGTTTCTGCCAGATTACAGGGACTGGCTGCGGCGGCAAGGAGGCAACGGACGTCATGCTCTGCTCGTAGATGTGATCGGCCAACAGTTTCGGCTGACGGAAATTCTGCTCTAGTATGGTCTGTCCGTCCCCTAGCCAGAGCGTACATCCATGCCGCATCAATTCGATCGCTCCGCCGAAGATCTCGGCAATGCGATCCATCTCGAGCACGTCAACGTCCAGGTCCCGGATCAGCGCCTCGCCACCTTGTTTTACGTCACGGGGCTCGGGCTCACCCGCGACCCCTATCTGATGGTGTCCGACACCAACATGTGGATCAATGCCGGACAGAGCCAGTTTCATTTGCCAAGCGGCAGGCCGCAGGTGCTGCGCGGTCACGTCGGGCTGGTCATTGCGGGGCGTGAGGCGCTGCTGCAGCGACTCGCATCGGTCGCGAGCAAGCTCGAGGGCACGGCGTTCGCGTTCGCCGAGCACAACGACTACGTCGAGGCGATTTGTCCGTGGGGCAATCGCCTGCGCTGCTACGAGCCGGACGCCGCGCGCTTCGGGCGCATCGCGCTCGGCATTCCCTACGTCGAATTCGACGTGCCGGCCGGATCCGCACCCGGAATTTGCGCCTTCTATCCCGAGATCATGGGCATGCCCGCTAGCTTGCGGAACGGCGACGGCCGGGTTGCCGCCGTGAAGACGGGCCGCAACCAGCATCTCCTGTTCCGCGAGACCGATCGGCCTCAGCCTGATTATGACGGCCACCACGTGCAGATGTATATCACCGATTTCTCCGGCCCTTACCGAAGGCTATCGGCGCGCAAGCTGATCTCCCGCGAGGACAATCAATACCAGTACCGGTTTTGCGACATCGTCGATCTCGACGGCGGCAAGCGTCTCTTCACGGTCGAGCACGAGGTGCGCAGCGCGACCCATCCAATGTTCATGCGGCCAATGGTCAACCGCAATCCGGCGCTGACCAACCGCAACTACGCATTCGGCCACGATCAGTCGTCCTGGGCGATGGGGCCGGATCAATATGAGGGCTAGAGCGTGATCGCGGCAAACGCGGTACGCGGTTGCGCGGCGATCATGCTCAAGCAAAAATCCTAGAGTGCGATGACGATTCATCCCAATCTCATCGCACCGCGCTCCAGGGAGCAATAAGGATTGTGCTTGGCATAGGCCGGCTGGTGTGCCGCTCCTTCGCTCATCAGAAGGATGATGTCCACGTGCGGAGCCACCCGTAAATTTCCCAAGTGTTGGCCACTTGGCTCACTGGTTAACTGGTGCAGGTCGAGCGCCGCACCATGAAGACACCGAAGCCAAAGCAATGGACCGAGCTGGAAGTCCGGCAATTGGTCAAGCTCGCCCGGCGGGGAGTTGGCGCATCGAAAATAGCCGCCGAACTGGGGCGCCACGCCGGCTCGGTGAGGCGAATGGCGCGGACGGTGGGAATATTGTTGAAGAAGTAACCGTCGTGGACAAGCGCGAAAGGTCTGGATGGCCGCGCAACAAGTTTGGGTGATCCAACTAAGCATTCGACACCCGAACAGATCCGATCTATTGCAGCGCAATGCGCGCCGTCGGCTACGGCTAACTCTTTATATCCATGGCTTTCTCACCGCAAAGGCTCAGAGTGCCGGCATCAAGCAAAGCCAATTCTTTCTGGCGGAGGCCCCATGAGCCGCTCACCCTCTATCGTGCCGCATGCGTCAGCCAACCATGACATCTACCTCGTGCTTGAAGACTTCGGGGGCAGGCTTGGGTGTGCCTGGTGCGAGACTGCCGAAGAGGACGCCAATCGCGTTACGCTGATGCGGCACCTGGTCGAGGGCCAATACGAGCATCCCATCCGCATCGTTGCCTTCAATCCGATAGAGGGATGGTCACGTGATGTGACTGCGGACATCGCCGATGAGATTCGTCGTCGCTTCGTCGAGCTCGACGAGGTGGCGCCATCTCTGCTGGAGTTTCTCGACAGAGCGGCCGGCCACTGATTGCCACGCTCGCGAGCTTGTCAAACAACACACCTGTTTGGGGCTTCCTCAAGAACCAGGAGGCGCTATACTCACCTCATTGCAATATCATTTTTGTATATGGGGACGACGATGTTGGACGATGAATTTAACAAACAGCGCGCGAGGATATTGCGTGACCTCGCAGAGCAAGCTGATCCTTTTATCAAAAGACGTCTTCTCAAGTTGGTGGAGCGCTACGAGCCCAAGCGACCGAACGCGCCAATTGACCAACAATTTCAAGTCCGGCCTCAGCGGGACATCGAACATCACGACATCACTTCTGACTGATTATTGAGGCCCATCTCTTTTGATACCGGTCAAAAAGAACTGGCGTTCGAGAGCAAGAGGGTGGAAACTCCAGTCCACTAGCATCACGTCAGCCGTAAATTGGAAAATTGCGATTTCGCCAACGCGGGAGCAGCGTCATGCGATACGCTTTTGGGCAGATAGTCTCTCTTCAGGATCAGTTCTCGAAGGTCGCGCAGGAGAGCCGAGAGCAGGCGAAAACGATGCATGCCGGCAAGGAGAGAGAGGAGCTTCAGAGGAAGGCCAGCCAAGCCGACACGGCGGCCCACATAGACGACTGGGTCAATTCTTCCGGGCTCCGGCGCCCAACCTAGTCGGATCAAATCGTCGCCAATTGAATGAAGGCGCTTATCAAGGCTGGTTGTTCGGCGGCCTTTCGATGAACCTGCGACTGCCGTTGAGAAGCTCGAGGTTATTGGCGATAACCGGGTTACCTGGATCGAGAGAATAGGCCTTCTCGAACTTGCGTCGCGCAGCACTCAGATTGCCGCGCAGCATGTACGAATATCCTTGATCATTCAGGATTTGAACGGTTTCACCCCCAAGCTTGATCGCCTGAGCATAAGCCTGGTCGGCAAGATCGAACCGGCGGATCCGATCATAGCTCGCGGCAAGCCCAATCCAGGCCGTCACGTCCTTCGGCGATTTCTCGACAGCGTCCTTGAAATAGCGCTGGGCGAGCCCATAACTGCCGCGGTTGTAATGCTCCAGTCCCAGGCGAACCGGCTCGTCCGACGGGTAGTACTTGACGTCGGTCGGCTCCTGCACGGGATCCCCGCCCGGCGGATCGACGGGAGCCACGATTGCCGCTTCCCGCGTTGTGTAGTCACACGCCGCGAGGACCGTCCCCAAGCAGCAACAAGTCAGCAATAAGATGATGCGCCGCATAACCCTTGTCCCCCGCCCGGCCCAGCGGAAATCACCGCACCGTTCGTAACTATCATCGCCAAATTCACTTACCAGAAGCAGTTACCTACCCACTGCCGCTGCTCCCGCCCCGCCGACCGGCACCGATACCCCGGCGTTCGATCCAGGCGGCAATCCCTCTATGTTGATATTCTGGTTGGAGGGAGGCCGCTGGCCCATCGCTTCGGTCGCCGGCCCGATATCGGGAAGCTGATCGATCGGCCGTGTCGTGTTGCCATAGCGTGTCACGGCAGAGCCCACGCGCCGCGCGTCGTACGCGATCCTGCGATCGCCGACGTAACGCGGCCATGGATGGATCGTATGGGTGACAGCGTTGACCTCTTTGGCATCGCCGGCGCTCATCGTGATGGTATCGGAGCGCTGGAAGTAGCGATCCACCTCGTCATGACCGGCAACGCCGTAACATCCGCAGAGCAGGAGGGGGGCGAACAGAGCCAGATACCTGATGGTCATCTCTCGCTTCCTCTAGTTGAGGGTTTTCACGACCGGCTGGTCGACAGCAGCGGCCGGGGCCACAACGGGCGCCCTGACTTCAGGAGCGATGATGTGGCCATACGGACCCTTCACGTCGCCACCCGAATTCACATAATCATCGTAACGCTTGCGGACTTCCATCTGGCCATTAAGGAAGAAATCGACGTCGTTGGCCGGCAGGCGCGAATCGAGCGGCGACGCCAGTTTCTGACCGGGCGCCGCCGGCGCGACCAGGCGCGGCGTCACGATAATCACCAGATCCGTTTCCTGCTGCTGGTACGACTTGCTGCTGAACAAGCTGCCGATCACTGGCACCGAGCCGATCCAGGGCAGTTGCGAAACGTCCTGCCGGTTGCGCGTCTGGAGCAGGCCGGCGATCGCAAAGCTCTGGCCGTCGCGCAGCTCGACCGTAGTGCGCGCGTCGCGGCGGGTCAGCGCCGGAATAACTGTCCCCGCAATCTGGACCGCATTGGAGAAATCAAGCTCGCTGACCGACGGCTCGACCCGGAGGTTGATCACGCCACGCGAGAGAACGGTGGGCACGAAAGCCAGCTCAACGCCGAACTTCTTGAATTCGATGGTCACCGTCGGTACGAGGCCAGCGGTACCGGCCGTGGACGCTACAGGCACTGGAAATTCACCGCCGGCCAGGAAGCGAGCGGCATCGCCGGACAGCGTGGTGAGGTTTGGCTCCGCCAAGCGGCGAGCCAATCCTTTGGTTTCCAGTGCAGAAATCAACAGATCGATCGAGCCGCCGTTGGACGTCCGAACGATGCTGGTCAACAAGCTCCCGAACGGCGTGGGAGCAAGACCACCTGCGGTGCCGACCAGCGTCCCCAATGTTCCCAGTACGGGCAGGCTACCCGTCGGGGGAGAACCGACAGCGCCCCCGCCAGCACCGAGGGGACCATTGGCGTTGTTGATCCCACCAATCGGCGTTCGGCCGGCAGCGGTGACTCCGCCCAGCCCGGAATTCCCCACATTCGTTCCATTGGCATTCGCCGCATAAAGGTTGACGCCCAGGTCGCGACCGGCGTCCCGATTCACCTCAAGAAAGCGCACCTCGAGCATCACCTGCTGCGGCGCCGCGACAGTCATCGCGTTGACGACGGTGCCGCCTTTCGAAACGCTGCCGGTGGCAATCGCCATGGCCCGCTCGGCCGCAACCGCGTCGGTCGCGGTTCCACTGAGCACCACCTGCCCCTCGGAGGCCGAGACGCGAATACCCTGCATGCCGGTGCCTGACCGGATGTTCTGCTGCAGGTTGCCGGTGTCGATCACGACCTCGACGTCGAGGATCCCGATCTGCTTCATCGAGGAGTCAAATAGTATGACGTTTGTGGTGCCGGTCTGCTTGCCCTGGACGTAGATCAGGTGATCGCTCAGCGACTTGACGTCGACGATGTCAGGCGAGCCAGCTACGATCGTGGCAAAAGGCGTGTCGACCTTGAAGGTGCGCGACTTGTTGACGACCACCTTGACCCGCTGGACGTCGTTCATTTCGCTGACGAAGACGCCACCGCCGGAAGAAACGCCGCCGGAGGAGGCCCTCCGGTCTGCAGCCGTCGCGCGATCTGCCGATGCGGACAAGGCAAGTGCTGCGCCGAGCCCCATCACGCTGAATGCGAAAAGCTTCCCTACCTTGTTACCTGAAACGCGACCGCAACCCATTCGAGTTCCCCCCGCTGTGATCCACGGCTCTCCCCGCAGATCCACGCACTCGATGTTCCCCTAAAAGTTCCCCTCCGCGCACCACGTCACAGAGCGAGCTTACAATTCGTCCAATTACAAATCGTTACTTCGTATTTCCAACATCATCATCCCGCATGCTGCCTAGTTGCAAGAAGAGACGCTTACTGCATTGCGGCAAGACCAGAGAAAACTTCGCAATGTTGCCAGTGAGCACCACTCTCTCTGCCTCTCGGAACGATCCTGCGGCGGAATCGCACACGAGCTCCCGCTGCCCGCTCCACTGGGCAAGTTCCCTGTCGATTTTCGGAAGATCTATTCGGGTAAATGGGGACTCGCTCTATCCGCCTACCGAAATCCACACGCCATTCCAAGGCGGTCGCCCACTACCACTAGAACGGAATTGTGGTCGACGCGCTCGGCGCATTGAGTGCTGTGCCCCATATCGGCATCAGCATCTTGAAGCTCGGTACAGAAGCCGTAACGGTAAGTGCGGAGGCTCCCGTGGTCGTGCTCAGCGACGGCGACAGACCACCGAGCATTGGGGCAACGGCCTTTTTGGCAGCAACGGATGGCAGGGGGTCGCCGCTGCAGGTTGGTGAAGTTCTGGCCATTGAGCTGTTGACGTAGCAGTCGCTGATCATCCACGTCCGAGCACCGGCATTCGCGAGTGTCCGCAACGACTGCATGGTGATTGCGTAACGCCCGAGATCGAAGATGGTGAACATCAATATGAAAAGCGGCAGAGCGACTAGGCAGAACTCCATCGCCCCGACGCCACGCTGATCGAGCTTTCTCATCACTGCACCAACTGGACATACTGGCTTTTAGGCAGCTTCGTTTGCGACGGGCACCCTGTGGTGTCGAAGGTCGCATTGCCGTTGAACGCGACTGACTTGGCGATCAACTGGCCACAACTGCCCCCGGAAAAGCTCATCGTCGGATTGCCCTGAAACGTCACTGCTGCGTTCGGAGCGTAGATGTTTCCTTTGAAGTTGATGTTGGTGTTTCCACCGAAAGTCACATCGGTCGCGGAGGCATCGTAAATAGCCATACCTTGGAATAAGCTAGCTTGAGACCGAAGAGCCGGGGGAAGCGACGTGGTAGCAGGGGCCGTTGTCGGCCCCGAAATGTTGATCACCGCATTCCCCTGGTTGCTGATTGACGCCCCTGGCAGCAGAATGAAGGTCACTCCCGTCGTACACGTACTCGCGTTCTGGATCTGGGGAGTTCCTGTAATTTTCAAAACATTCGTGATGAAGTAAACCCCGCACAGATTTTCGGGGTTATTGCTTGTGATGTGGAGGCCATTGTTGCTCCCACCACTCGCACCATTCGTACATGGGGTGGCGGCCGTGTAAGCGACGAGCGTATTCCCTCCGCAATTTGGGAGGCCGCAAGTCGCGGGAAGCGTGGGGTTCGCTCCGCACAACGTGGTGAGGGAGCCATCGAGTGCAGAGAAAGGATTGGGGGTCGGGGTCGGCAAGTACTTCAACGCCTTGTCACAGAACGATGCAGCCCCCGTGCAGCCGCCGACAGTCGACAGCGAGCCGAGATTCATGGTCATCCCGCCGCCGGTGAAGTTGATTGCATTCGCTGCCCTGGAGTTCGAGGCCATGCCGCAATTCGGCGCATTGATGTTCGGACTGCCCTGGAAACTGATGGAGCCTGTCAAAGCCAGGACGCAGGGCGGCGCCGTCACGATTTGTACTTTGGCCACGGCCGTCGCGGGTATGTTGACGGTGGTCAACCCAAGCACTCTCGCCAGGTATGCCGGCTGTTGCTGGCTAACAGTTGCTTGAACGTAGGTTCCGGCCGCCCCCTTCCATGATGTGAGCGAAGCGACCTGGACGCTCTGCGAGATTCCTGACGGAAGGCTACCGGCGCACGTTGAGCCAGGATAGGAGGCACCGCCGGTGTTGCAGAACGAGTTCTGGGCCGCGGCCTGCTTTGCGCGATAGTCCACAGTTTGCGTAACCGTGCACGATGATGGATCCGATAAGCACAATTGCTGCGTGGCACCCGAATAGGCTGCCGCATCGGCCGCATTCTGCGCATGTTGCCTGGTGACGTACCACGATCCCGCCTCGCCCCCGAGTGCGACCACTCCTATCAGCGGCACCAGGGCGATAACGGTTGCGAAAGCGGCGGCACCACGACGAGAGTGAAGCAAGCCACGCATGAAACACTCCTATTGAAACCGTTCTGCGTAAGCCAGTGTGAACGAACAAGGATTGGCGTTACCGCTCCGACAGATCACTGATCTCAACACGATTGGCGCCACGGTGACGGTCGTCGTGTACGTATAGTGCTTGGGCGAACCAGAGTTGGATGCGGAGCAGGCAGCCATGGTATCGCTGCAAACGACCTGGAGGTTGTTGATCGGATAACCCGACACCGAAGTGGGGAGCGCTGACTTCCAGCTTGCCCAAGAGGTAACGTCCTGTGGCGGGTTGTACTGGATCCTTTGCCCGAAGGCGCGCAATGCCTCCCATGCGGATACAAACCGAAAACCAGCGGCAGCCAGATCGCCGAGCGGCATGAGCAGGCTCGACACCAGAATAACGTAAACGAACATCATCTCGAGCGCGGCGGCACCGCGCTGATCCGCGACGAAAGACTTTCGACGGCTCGCGCGCCCGACTTGACGGACCCTTACCGCGTCCGGACGCCTGGTCCGAGCACGAGCGATTTGAACGATTTCCATGACAGTTCGGTCACGCATAGCCGCTCACCAAACATAGGGGACCAGTCTCCAACGCGATGCTTCGTAACTGGAATACTCCGGGCAAGTGCGCCGAAGCAGGTCTTCTTCGTAAAGGATTCGGCAGACCTGGACGCCGATATGCAGGACCAGCACGATCACCGTGAGCGGCGTCAGATATTGCAGCACCACGCCCACGATCACGATCTCTTCCGCCAAGTAGAGCGGATGCTTGATCCAGCGATATGGACCGGTTTGCACCACCGAACGCGCCTGCGGCACCAGGCTGAACGACCGCCCCAGATGTCGGATGGTGACAAGCATCATGATCATGCCGATCAGCACAAAAGCGGTGGACACGAGGTTCGGCAACGCCTGGTCGCTCTTGCCCAGGAAGGTGATCGTCCATGGCAAATAGCTGCCGACGAACGCAGCTACTCTCGGCAGCAGGCCGTCTGCATGCGCCTTTGCCGGCGACCTCGTCATGATCAACACCGCCAGGAGCATGTAGAAGATGGCAAGACAAAAACTCGACAGAAGCGAGGGCCAGGGATCGGTAAATGACCCAATTCTGATGGCGATGCAAAGGGCCAGCAACATGAACCACGCGCTGCCGAGCAGCTGCATCGTCCATTCATAAGACCGGCTTTTCGACAGCGTAACCGTGGTCATGGCCTACTTCACCCCGATGCTGGAGAACGTACGAACGAGGTGCAGAAACGGACTTCCACCCAAAATGACGAACATGGCTGGAAGCAAGAACAACACCATCGGAATAGTCAGCTTGGCGCCCAACTTGTGCGCCCTCTCCTCCAGGTTGGTAATACGTTCCCGCCGGAGGTCGATGGCGATACTGCGCAGAGCCTGGCTCAATGGCGTTCCGTATTGCAGGCTTTGGCTTACCATGGTGCCGAACCGGCGAAGTCCGTCTGACGTCGATCCCAATTTCTCGAACGCCTCGCTCCGATTTGGCAATATCCGCAGATCATCAAGAAGGCCGTACAAAACCCCGGACATGGCGGGATTAGTCTGGGCCATCTCTTCCGCAACTCGTTCCAGCGCGCTCTCCAGGCCCATTCCCGCCTCGCTGCAGACAACCAGCAAGTCGATCATGTCCGGCGTGCCAAGCCGAATCGCCGCATTGAAACGCCGTCTCAGCACCAACAGGATCAACCGCGGCCCCATGATCCCGATCACGACGCCAATGAGACCGAAGATCATCACATCCGTCAGTGGCTTCCCGAGAAGTTGCGCAACAACCAAGGCAATGACCGGAAGCAAGAACATACTGACGGTTTTGACACCGATCCAGATCGACAAGGTTCGATGAGGATTCAGGCCCGACGATTGAACAATGGTTCGGAGCTGGTCCAGATTTTCCGCAGAATAAAAGCGCCGATACCGCGTGCCGAGCGACGAAAGCCAGCCGGTCATGTCCTGGAAGGACGTTGACCGACCAGGAAGGCCCAACACGGCGTTCGACACCCGCATGTCCAACGCACGAATGTGTAGTTCGTGAATGATCAACACGAGGGTCGCAGTTGCAAGTGCGATGGCGAGGGCTACCAAACCGAGACCCAAGGTCATAGTTCTGTTTCCCTTCTGACCATCCAACGTATCACAAGGGATCCGACAATCACCGAAGCTGCTGCGTAAGCCAGGAGCCTGTTTCCCGTCGGATCATAGATCAGCAGATCGACCGTTACCGGATTGATCGCGTATAGCAGCCCACCCACAATTATGGGCGACAATGAAAGAGCTCGTGAGGAAAAGATCACCTCTCCAGCCAAGGCCTTCGCGCGAGCGGCGAGCGCAACACGCTGCCTCACGGTGTCTCCCAGCGTCTGCAAGGTTTCGGTCAAACTGCCACCAGACTTCAGCTGGACTGCAAGTGTAACGGCAAAGATCCCATACTCCGTCACTTGCGTTCGCCGATAGACAGCTTCTACAGCCTCCTCTGGAGGTCTCCCCAGACTCACTTCGCTGCATACGATGGCAAACTGCCCGGCTGTTGGTTGTGGCATCTCGCGAGCAATGGTGCGAAATGCTTCAGTCACGGGCAGCCCGGATCGCACCGTACTCGTCACCAGCTGGATCGCGTCGGGCAGCTGTCGAAAAAGCTGACTGGCGAGACGATGTCGCTGCCATCCAAACAGACCTCGCACCACCATGAACGCGACAATTGCAGCCACCGGATACACGTAGAGGCCCGACAATTTCAGCACGCCATTGGCGTAAAGGATCGCGACTGCTGCGATCACACCGGCAAACACCACATAAGCGGGATGCCAAGCGTAGGCTATCCCAGGCTTGTAATTGAGCATGCGGAAGAGAAACTGCCAGCGCGACCCGGCCTCTGACCGGCGAATGGAGGGCAGGTTCGCCAACTCTGAAACTGGCAGAGCTATTGCCAGCTGACGATCGATGCGTCGCTGTCGTGCGTCGAGCCACAACGTCACGGCCGCTGCGCAGATCAGAAGCGCCAGATCACCGGTGGTCAAAAACTCGAGCATTATAGCTGCCTCATAGCCTCAGCCCAGGCTCGATCGAGCCCATAATAGGAAAGACGGCTCTTGAACTTTGGGACTGCGTTGGTGGACCTGTAGGTGCCGGATATCCGCCCGTGAACATCCTCGTGCTCGTATTCGAACGCCGCGATGTCATTGGTGGTGATCACGTCGCCTTCCAGCCCGATCACCTCGCTAATCTGAATAATGCGACGCTGTCCGTCCCGCATGCGTTCGACTTGCACGATGAGATCCAACGCCGCAACGATCTGAGATCTGATCGCCCGCAGCGGCAGATTTGGCTGTCCCATCTGCACCATGTTCTCGATACGGGTCATGGCGTCCCGGGCGCTGTTGGCATGCACCGTGGAGATCGAACCATCATGACCGGTGTTCATCGCCTGCAGCATGTCGAATGCCTCAGCGCCGCGCACCTCGCCTACGACGATCCGGTCAGGACGCATTCGCAGTGCATTCCACACCAGATCGCGTTGTGTCACCTGCCCCGTGCCTTCCAGGCTCGGAGGCCGGGTCTCCAGACTGATCACGTGCGGCTGCTGAAGCTGCAACTCCGCCGCATCCTCGATGGTGACCACGCGCTCACTGTGATCGATGAACTGGCTCATGGCGTTGAGCAGCGTCGTCTTGCCGGAACCGGTGCCGCCGGAGACCAGAACGTTGAGCCGGGATCGGGCGGCAATCTCCAGCAATTGTCCGACGGCTGCGGTCATTGAGCCGTTTGCGATCATGCCGGCCGTATCCAGACGGCGGCTCGGAAATTTTCGGATCGAAATGCAAGGGCTATGGATCGCCAGCGGCGGGAAGATGATGTTGACCCGGCTGCCGTCCGGCAATCGGCAATCCACCATCGGGCTGGATTCATCGATCCGGCGTCCGACTTGCGCAGCAATTTTCTGCGCAACCGATGCGATGTGATCATTGTCGCGGAATCGTACCGCGATCCGTTCCAGCTTGCCGTTTCGCTCCACATAAATGTTATTCGGCCCGTTGACCATGATGTCGTTGATCGACTGATCGAGCAGAAGCGGACGTAGAGGACCGTATCCGGTCATGTCGTCCGCAATCTCGTCCGCCAGCTGAAACTGCTCGCGGCCTGACAGTTCGAGCCGTTCCTCGTTGGCGATTCCGTGGATGATTTCCTCAATCTGCCGCCGCAGAACATCGCGCGAAACCGTTGCGGCGACCGATGGTTCAATCTGCTCGATGACTCGTTCGCGCAGCGAAGCTGGCATCACCGGCCGCTGCATCGCGGGCTCGTCGCGTCGCGGCGTGGGTGGGGGCAAGCTTGGCGCGGACAAGCTTGGCGTCAATGCAGGCAAACGAGCCGGCGTGTCGTCTTCGCGCCTACCAAACTTCTTCATAGCCCGAGCAGCCTCCGCAGCCGTCCCTTCCGCTCGGCGCCGACGCCCGTGATCTCGCGTACGATCGGAGCGAGGTGACGCCGCAATCCTGATACGTGCTTCAGAGCCGGAATTCCGAGATTGACCGCCTGGGTCATCCCCTTCCCGAGATCGGGAATCACCATGTCTGGTTCGGCGCCGAGTGCCTTGACGATCGTGGCCTTCGGAAGGCCGCCGGCACGATCGGCACGGTTGAGCAAGGTAAACACGCGATCCTTGCCGGCGATATTGGTGACGGCGGTGCGCAGCGCATGGGCGTTGCGAAGTCCCGTCACTTCCGCTTCCAGCAACACCATCACGTGGCGAGAAAGAGTGATGACCGGATAAATGGATGGCGGAAATGGCACCGGGACATCGACGACGATGTAATTGAATCGTTGACGGAGCAGGCCCAGCACGTGTCTCACACCCGCTTCCGTGATATCGAGCTGCGCATCGAGCTCCTCGTCGGCGGAGACCAGGCAAACGCGCTCGTTGACGTCAATTGCCGCGCGCTCGAGGAATAACGTGTCTGCCCGCATCGGGTTTTCCAGAGCGATGCGCAGTCCCGGTCCAGGCTGAACCCCCAACATCACGGCCGTTTCACCGCCTTGCAGATGAAGGTCGAGCAGCGCGACCTTGGCTTTGGTGGTTTCAGCCAGTTGGAGTGCGAGGTTGATCGCAATACTCGTAGCGCCGGCTCCGCCCTGCGCACCACAGATCGAGATCACATGCCCGCCACGATCGGTCGGACCGGGCGCCACGTCGCCAAGCAGCTTCGGGCGCAGCTGGTCCAGCACCATATCGCGCGTCAGCGGCCTCGGCAGATACTCCGTCAAGCCCATTTCCATGAGCTCGCGGTAGAAGGTGATCTCCCTGCTCTCGCCGATCAGAGCGACTCGAACATCGGGCGGGCAGACGCCGGCCAATCTTTCCAGCTCGGTAAATGGATCATCGATCCCGCTGATGTCTGTCACCAAAGCGGCTAGATCGGTGTCGCTTTCGAGCATCCGTATTGCATTGCGGATCGTGCCACGCCGGATCGATAAGTTGCTACCCTCGAGGCCTTTGCGCAGAGTCGCCGCACTAAGCTCGTCGTTTACGAAACAGACGATGCGGTCACGCGTTACAACAGACGCGGGTACTTCAGGCGGACTTACTGCTGCTGTGCTAACAATCACCACTGCCTCCCATTACCAACGTGACGTTACGGCCGAAGCGACCGGTGCCGATGGGGCAACTCTCGGCGACACATCGCCGCCCAACAGCGTGCGCGTGCTCCCCGCGTCGTCTCTCCTGACCGAGTATTTCGTGCCGTAGTTTCGTGCATAGACCATCACCGTCGCGGCCGTGTCCTCAGCATCCTGTCGATCGATCGCCGACCGTACGGCCAGGGAGAGCTTTCCGAGCACTGCTGCGACCGTGACCTTCTTGACCTGCTCCGGCGCAAGCTGCAGCGATACAGTGTGCGCGACCTTACCGGCTGCGGAGTTGCTGGCCGATCCGCCCTGGACGATCTCCTGGTCAATCGCGACGATTCGAACGTTGTGAACGACGGTTTCGCTCAGCGTGCCATGCTGGTAGTCGGGATTTATCTTCTCGCCCGCCGTCGTCGACTCCTGGGTCAACACGACATCCACATAGTCACCTGGCCAGATCAGGCCCGAGACACCAGACGCGGCGTCAACGTTGATGCTGATGGCGCGGCTGTCAGGCACCAGTACGCTGGCGAGAAAACCCCGTTCTCGCGGGCGCAATATGTCTTTGGACGTGACGGGGCTGCCAGTGTCGAGGAAGTTGCGAACCAGGGATCCGCGAAGTCCGATCTTGGCGTCGGGCGTATCGCGGATCGCCTCTGCCGGGACACTACCCGGCGGCGACGAGCGCACCTCGAAATCTTCATCTCGCGCCAATGTCCCTCTCGGTAGCGGGTGTGCCGCGACAAAGTACCCGACGGTGGGAGGCGGCGCCGGAGTATTCTCCGTGACCTGCGCTATCGGGACCTGCGCTTTCGGCAGGTACATGCTGTAGGCGATAAGCCCAAGCGCGACGGCCGCGAGCGAAAACACCATGATGATCGAGAGACGCAAAGCGGATGACATGTCACAATCCTTTGCTGAAAATGGTCCAAATGCCACCGCACGCGATCGCAACCCCGTAAGGTAACGGTGCGTGTCGCAAATGGCGCCAACGCTCGACCGCGTAGACGCGTCGCACGATCGACGAGCCGGCGGGCGCCAGCCTTGGGTATGGAAGCAGGCGCATCACCAGATGCACCAGGGCAAGAACGCCGCCGGCCAGCGCGGTGACGGTCAGCAACTGGATGATGCCTGTCAGCGGAAGACCAATCGCCAAGGCAACCAGCAACTTGACGTCGCCGCCGCCGATCATTCCCCGCTGGTAAATCATGAACAGCAGCAGGAACAGGATCGTCGCTGATATCAGGGATTCGACGAGTTGCATCGGGCTCGCCAGTTGACCTGCAATCCCGATGAGCGCCAGCGCCAGACAGATCTCATTTCGGATCAATCGTGTCGCGACATCGATCGTTGCGACATATAGCAACAACAGGATCTCGATAAACGAGGTTGTGGCAACGATCCAACTCATCAAATACACGCCTTAAACAATGTAGTGACAGATCGCCCCGTGCCTCCATGGGCCCGGACGGCTGTATTAACTTCCGACGGCAGCGGCGATGGCGCCGCTGATCGCGTTAATCCCGCTAATCAGCGCGTTCGTGACATTTCCACCAGCACTTGTGCCGAAAGCAGCACTCACTGCGCCGACGATGCACGCCGCAACCATCACGTATTCGAAAGACACCACGCCGTCCTTGTCCGTGCGCAGACGCTTCAACGCGTCGGTGGACTTAACGTGATAACCCAACATGGGAGGAATCCTTTTGGTCCGAATGCAGAACTTTCAGAAACGAGGCTGTGGGAGCAATCCAGTTCACGAACGCATGCTTCAAAAAAAGTTGGGGGGCAGATTCCGATGCCCCCCTCCGGGGCAAGATGTCTGTATTACACGGCCGCAGTGAAAGCGCCGGTGATAGCGGTGATCCCGCCAGTCAGCGCATTCGCGATGGCACCACCGGCGCCAGTACCGAACGCAGCAGTCACTGCGCCGATGATGCAAGCCGCGACAATGATGTACTCGAACGACACCACGCCGTCCTGGTCCGTGCGCAGACGCTTGAACGCTTCCGTGGTCTTGACGTAATAACGAAGCATAGGAAAATCCCTTCTTTGAAGATGAATTTGCACATCGACGGCAGAGAAAAGCCGGTGCCGACGGATTGATCTATAGCGTGGCGAATATCTCGTCGGCTGTGATTTCCAGGAGTAGCCCGAAATTGCCACGTTTTCCTGACGCAGTTCTTTGCGATGCTTGCTGCCTGAGGGATCGCGTTCGCCGCACTTCGCTTAACGTGCGTAAGGCCTTCACGGAACGGCGAAAACTTCACTGCGGGGAAGTCACCGAGCATGACGAATGAAGATTGCAAATCTCCTTGAACACGCGCATCGGCAGCCGTTAACCACAGGCCGAGAGCGATCCTTTCACCCGTAGACATACGGGGTTCTGCATGGAGTTGAGCAGCTGAAAGCGGCAACGACAGTTAGACGCCGACCTGTTGCAATGGTGAAGGATCTTGAGGTGCGGGTCGGAGCATCCTTGCAGAACGCCCCTTCCCTGCCGCGCGCAGAAAGATCACGCGAACGCACATGAATGCGCCCGTCACGTCATGCGCCTATGTCACCACCATGTTTGCTAGTCGGCGGCGCCGTGCTGGCGCCCCGTAGGGCGATGCGAGAGAGTAGCCTAGTACACGCACTGACGGACGTAGTAGCCGTTCACCCGTATCCACTGGCACGGGCTCGGCGGAGGCTCCTTGATGATGGTGAAGCCGTGATAGTCGATGTTGGTTGGCGCGGTCAGGCCACGCCAGAACACCGCATTCGCGTCGGATGAGCTCAGGGTCATCGCTGCTGAGAAACAGGCCAGGGCGGCACAGAGCAGAAAGAGTGTTCGCATCGTCATTTTCCGGTTTTGAATCGCTTGCCGTAGCACGCGCATCTTGATTGGTCCCAGCGAGGCTCGCAAGCCCGATCGACCATCAAAAAGGTCGGCGGATAGCAGAACTTCCGCGCCGGTTCGGCGGCGACTGGGCTCGTTCTCCCGGCGCAACCGCCTCTCAGGCCGCAAGCTTCGCCGAGTGCGCGAAATCCCAATACAGCTCTCGCGCACGCGCAAAAAAGCGCCCGGGCTTGAGCTGCCGGTCGTCGATCCGGATCACTGGCGCGACCTTGGCGAAATTGCCGGTCGAAAAGATCTCGTCCGCAGTGACGAAATCGGCATATCGTAGCGTTGCCTCTATCACCGTGATGCCATCACCGCGCAACAGCTCGATCACGCGCTGCCGCGTGATTCCGTTCAGGAACGTACCATTCGGTGTCGGCGTATAGACAACGCCCGCTTTCGCCATGAACACGTTGGAATTGCCGAACTCCGCGACATTACCGAGCATGTCCAGCATCAGGCAATTCTGAAAGCCGCGCGAGGCGGCCTCCCTGAGCGCACGAGAACTATTCGGGTAAAGACAGGAGGCCTTGACATCGGCGGGCGCACATTCGGCGGTCGGTCTGCGGAACGGGGACAGCGTAATCGCACTGCCGACAGGCGCCGGGATCGGCGATTCGTAGATGCAAAGGCACCAGTCCGTCGTTTCCGGATCGAACAGCACGCCGCCGCCGATGCCGTTCTGCGGCCAGTACATCGGGCGAATGTAGAGTTCGGCATTGGCCGGAAAACGGGCTATACCTTCACGCGCCAGTTCGAGCCACGTGCCGAGATCGACGACGGGCTTGAGCCCGAAGTTGACCGCAGATTGATTGACGCGAGCGCAATGACGATCGAGGTCGGGCATGACGCCTTCGAAGGCGCGCCCGCCATCGAATACCGTCGAGGCGAGCCAGAGCCCATGGGTGCGCGGCCCCATGATCGGCACGTTGCCCTCGTGCCACTCGCCTCGGAAGAATGTCCATGTCCTCGAATGGCTGACGGACCGGCGTTAACCCCATGACCGGCGTCCTGCCACACGGCGTCCACAGGCGAAGCCTCTGCGCGTTCATGGCGCTTGCTCCGATCACTTCTCCCGCATGACGCCTCGCAGACGGTCTTTGAGCGGGCGGACCAAGTAATCAAGAACCGTTCGCTCGCCGGTGGGGAAAATCACATCCGCGGGCATTCCAGCTGACAATCGATCCTTTACGAACGAGGGTATGTCATCCACGACAACCTGAGCAAGGAAGTACGGTTGCTTGGTCTGTTCGTCGATGAGGCGATCGCGGGAGATACTCTCGACCTGCCCCACAATGATCGGAAGGATACGGGTTTGAAATGATGTGAACCTGACCTCTGCGGGCATACCAGACTGGAGATTTTCCGTATCCTGTGGTTGCACGTGCGCCTGCACAATGAGCGCGTCGTGCTCGGGGACCACGTCAACCATGGGCTCACCCGGTTTGACGACGCCGCCAGAGGTAAAGACCCGCAGATTTTGTGCAACGCCCGTGCTGGGAGACACGATGTCCACGCGAGACAGGACGTCCTGCGCGACTCTGACTTTCTCACGAAGATCATTGATCTTCTGTCGCGTTTCGAGCATCGAGCTAGCAACATCCTCCTGGAACTTTTGGCGAAGTTGCCGGATCTGCAGACGCGCTTCTTCGATGCCGTTGCGGGCCTTTGATTCATCCGCAGTTGAGCGCCCAAGCAAGCCTTCCAAGCGACTCCTTTCGCGCTCGAGCGCCATCAATCGACTTTTCTGGGTTAGCTGATTCTCAAACAAGTGACGGACGTCAACCAATTCTTCATTTACATACTTGAGCTGATTGGCCGTTCCGCTTCGCTCCTGCCTTAGGCCCTCGATCTCCGATCGATATTGATCGATCCTGGCGTCAAGTATTTGGACCTGACCCTTGAGAGAGCCGCACCTCTCGCGAGATTGAGCCACTTGGTCGGCAATTGCCCGCTTGACGTTTGGATCGTCGGCGCGATCAAGCAGCTCCTGGGGAAATGCTATTTCGTCCTGGCCATCCCGTTCGGCGATCAAACGCGCTTCCTGGGCGATCGCTGAATCCAGCTGGTTGCGCTGCAGCTCATATCCAGCCTTTGCCTGCGTAAGGTCCAGTTGGAATAAGACCTGCCCGGCTTGGACGTGTTGTCCCTCGCGAATGCGGATTTCGCGAACGATACCACCCTCCAGATGCTGGACGGTCTTGCGGTTGGTTTGCGCGGACACAACTCCGGTGGCCGTGATCGCACTGTCCAGCCGAGCAAAGGCAGACCATCCACCTAGAACGAGAAAAGTGCCGACGATGACGACGTAGCCGGCTATGGCTGGGACTCTCCAGTCCGGAACGAGGTTCTTCTGCATCGTCGCACCTATCGGACGGCTGTTGCAGCACCGGCGACCGCCGCGATTTTCGGACCGCCCATCAATCGAGAAAGCACCTCAACGCGACCGCCGAACGCCGACACCCGTCCGGCTGCAAGCACGAGCACTTTGTCCACCGCAGCAAGCATCGCGGTCTTGTGCGATATAACGACAACGGTCGAGCGCGATCGCTTCAGCGCCTCGATCGCCTCCATCAACGCAGCTTCGCCTTCCGAGTCCAGACTCGCATTTGGTTCATCGAGTATCACGATCGGTGGCTTTCCATAGAGCGCGCGAGCCAAGCCTATACGCTGTCGCTGCCCACCCGACAGGACAAGTCCGCCTTCGCCTACCTGGGTATTGTAACCATCGGGCAAGCCTTGCACCAACTCGTGAACTCCAGCCATTTCGGCCGCAGCAAACAGCTTCTCCTCGTCATGCTCGCCGAACCGGGAAATGTTTTCTGCAAGCGTACCGGAAAACAACTCAATGTCTTGCGGAAGATATCCAATATAGGGGCCAAGCTGATCGCGATTCCAATGAGCCAACTCAGATCCGTCAATTCTGACTTTCCCAACGGCGGGTCGCCACACCCCAACCAACGCTCGTGCCAAGCTGGACTTACCTGCTGCGCTCGGACCTATAATTCCCAAGATCTCACCAGGCTGCAGGGCGAAGGAGAGTTCCCGGATAACGGGCTCCTTTCCGCCGGGGGGGATGACGAGAATATTCTCGACTGAGATCAGGCCTTGGGGCGGACGAAGCGCGATTTTTTCGCCTTCCTCGGGGAGCATTTTCACGAGATTGCTTATCCGCTCGTATGCAGAGCGAGCTGCCAGGAATGTCTTCCATTGTCCGACGGCTATTTCGACCGGGGCAAGTGCGCGCCCCATGATGATCGAGGCTGCAACCATTGCGCCTGCCGAAGTCTCCTGGTTGACCGTCAGATACGCACCAACTCCGAGTATCGCAATCTGAAGAAACGCACGAACGAACTTGCTGAATGCCACAAGAAAACCGGCCCGATCACTGGCGCCCGCCTGCAATTGCAGGCCTTCACTATGTCGATCAGACCAACGGTCCCGCAAGCCCTTGAGCATGCCCATGGCATAGAGCACGTCTGCATTCCGGAACGTAGCTGCTGCGTACGAATGGGCCTGGACCGAATTGCGAGAGGCGTCCTTCAATTGATTACGCGTCAATAGCTCGTTGGCCAACGCTAACGCAAAAATGAGCAATGCCCCCACGCCGGCCACATAACCGAACCAGGGATGCATAATGAAACATCCAGCGACAAATACAGGAACCCAGGGCGCGTCGCAGAACGCGATGAGGCCTGTGCCAGTCAGGAACTCGCGAATAGTATCGAGGTCTCGTAAAGCCTGCGCCTGGTTTGCGCCCGGCTGAACAATCGTGCCGCGCAGGACCGTATCAAACAACGGGCGCTTTGCCTTGTCGGCGAACAGAAGCCCAAGCCTGACAAGGACGGACGATCGGATTTTCTCCAGAGCCGCATACACGATCAGGAGAAAGCCCGCGATCATGGTCAGCGCAACCAGCGTGCCGATGTTTCGACTGCCCAGAACTCGATCGTACACCTGGAGCATGTAGAGGGGGCCCACAAACGCCAGCAGATTTATGAAGAAGCTAAAAACAATGGCCGTTGCGAAGCCAGGGCGAATAGCCTTGGACGCGTCGGCCAAAAAAGATGGACGTTTCGACATGGGGGGCAACTCATAACAACGACTGATAGGCTTGGTCGATTTCACGCCAGAGCAGTTGAGGTGTGGTGCACATCAATTCCGACGATGCTGACCGTCGAGCCATCCGATACGTCGAGATCGTGTGTGTTGGCGCTCACATCATTAGCGGCGTAGTTTACCTGAGCGGTCGGGCTGCCGGTCGCCGCGACCTGGCTTACCTGGGCGTTCGGGTCGCAGGTCGCCGCGACCTGGCTGACCTGAGCAGTCGGGTCGGCGGTCGCCGCGACTTGGCTCACTTGAGCGGTCGGGTCGGCGGTCGCCGTGAGCTGGTTCACCTGAGCAGCCGGGTCGACGCTCGCCGCGAGCTGGTTCAGCTGAGTGGTCGGGTCGACGCTCGCCGTGAGCTGGTTCACCTGAGCGGTCGGGTCGGCGCTGGCCGAGAGCTGGTTCACCTGAGCGGTCGGGTCGACGCTGGCCGTGAGCTGGTTCACCTGAGCGGTTGGGTCGACGGTCGCTGTGAGCTGGTTCACCTGCGCGGACGAGTCGACGGTCGCTGTGGGCTGGTTCACCTGAGCGGACGGGCCGACGGTCGACGTGACTTCGGGCTGTAGATCCGACACCGGCGTCTGGGTCGCGTCAGCCTGACTTATCACGTTAGGGATCAAAGGAACGGTGGTGGTCGTATCCGCATGCGCAACCGCTGTGGTCGACGCCGTCGAAACATGCTCAGGAGCAGGATGGTCCGGCGGCAGATTTGACGGGGCGGAGGAACTGACAGGATTCTGGGTGACGGTTCGTTCAACCTGTTCCCCGGCGGCAATCGGGAAGCCGTCGCCCTGCTGCGGGTGAAAATCCGCCAGCTTCAAATCGAGATCATGCTCGGCACGGACTACGTCATGCGCCGAACAGGCCGCCACACTATCGTGATGAGATGACTCGGGAGGGGGACCAGACGGCTTGGCCACCAGGCCGGCAATCGCCGGCTCGTTGAAGTGGTGAACGGCGTCCTGCCCGTCAAGATGGAGAGCCGCCGCAGCCAAGACGGACCGATCATCCGTGACGTGAAACGCCTGAAAATTTTGCAGCAAGTTGTCGTCAGCGACAGCCTGTCCAATATGTGGACAGTGCTCGCCGTGGGCGGGCTGTGCATGATCGAGTGACACGAGATCATCAGACGGCTTGCTAACCGAACCGCCTAGCGCCAGGCTATCCCAGACTGAAGCGATTACGATTGCGGAATATGTCGCCGCAAGATCGTGACGATCGAGGAACCACCCGAACGACTTCTCCGGTCGGCTGCCGTCGTCGGCAGTCGCATTCAGTTCACTGCTCTTGACGTAGCCCGTGACCACCAGGGCGGCCAACAGTGTGGCGGGATGCAGAAAAACGGTCGATCGCGACGAATGCTGCTTCGGCAAAACGTACGGATGGGAATCCAGCAACTCCCGCACCAGCCTCTCGAAGTTTCGGCCGCGAAGTACTGCTTCGGTGAAATTCGAAGCGACAACGTATTCCCCGCCGATGCGGGCAAAGTGAACGATTACCTCTTCGTTGTCTTGCCGGAAGAAAACAAACCAGGGCTCGCCCTCGTCGGTGAGCCCACGATCTGTTGAAATCCCAACTCCGGATTTTGTCAGGGCAGCTTCCACCCTGTAGAATTCCGCCAGCTCCGGCTGGCTCCAATCGCCTCGCTCGTAGGCCCGAAAAAAGGTAAGAACCTGATTACTCTGCAACATGAAAGTACTCAGCCCAATGGTGAACTCGCTGCGTAACAACCGCTCATCGTCGATGCGGCCAAGCTCCCCCAGGACCGGAAAGTACAATCGAAAGTGTTGATGCCCCTGGGGCCTACCTCTTGTCGCTCTTTCCGAACAATATCGAATGGGTGACCGGATCGTAGCACCTTAGGAGATTTCTGACGAAAACCTTCGGCTCTACGCCCAAAACCTCGGCCCACACCAAATATCGGTCGGGGGGTATCCGGCCGCGCCCTGACTCCAATTGAGAGATGAAGGTGTAATAATTCCCCCCCACCTTCTCAGCCATCTGGCGCTGCGACAACCCCCGCCTTTCCCTCAGCTCTTTGAGCCAGAGGCCCGCCTCTTTACGCAACTCAACGACCTCTGGCGATGAAATTTGCTGATGGCTCGAATACATCACTCCACCAATGACATTGCCCCAAATTCACTGGCCGGCGGGGCGTGAAAAATGGCAATCGTGTATAGTGTTTTTGCTACCAATTGTAAATATCCATGCCGCCAGGAATTTATCTCCGTGAGAATACGGACGTGACCAAATACGGACGAGGGGCGGAAATCTACCCCGCACATTCAATACAAGGAAAAACACCAAGCGCCTCGATCAAGATCGGCGGTGGCAAAACCCGGCCCAAGGCGCAAGCCGGGCGTCCCAAGAAGGCCAACGGCTCAAGATGCGAGATCGTGCGCCGCGACTACCCGGACCGTGACCATCCGAAGCTGCTCGAGCACATCGTCGACCAGCGCGCAAACGCAGCAGCAACGGCGGTTCGTAAGTCGCACGCCGGCGGTGGCGGATGACCTTCTAGCCCAACGAATCGATACCCGGATTTGTGAGCAAGACGGAGGAGCCGCAACGCTGTCGCGCGGCTTCCACTCTCATTCGCCATTGTCGCGTCGAAGTCTGCGCACCACGGCCAACAGCGGCGTCGGAAAGTACGAGCCTGATCGCACCGGTTTCCGAGTTGAAATATAGACCACCCCCTATTTTGATTTTGTGATCGAGGGCGAAAGGGCACCGCAGATTCCGCTTGCGTCGATGGCCAAGCAGTATTAACTTTACTGTACACCAGACAGCCCGGGGTATTGCGTACCGGTCTCAGTGTCGGTCCCCGCTCCGGCTACTCCGGAGCGGGGTCTGCCTTCAAGGATGGAGGGAAAGAATGGAACGGTTGTACCTGGGCATCACTGTTACCAGCACGTTCACGCTGGTCACGATGGCGTTGATTCTAGTGTTCATGCGATAAGGCCGTCTCAAGTTGCTGGCATCTCGTCTTTATCCCTCAGGCGGCATGAGTATTGCTCACATCAAGGCAAACAGGATGACGCGAGCAACCACCACGATGGCGCCTTCCTCAATCTGTTTTGCGAGGAGCTAGTCTGCGAGTAGTTGCAGCCAAAAGTTTTTCTGCTGAGGCTTTGCTTCGAAGCGTCCACGAAATGGCCGAACGTTACTGAACTTGACGATCTTCGTAGGCGGGTGCGGGAGGCCGAAGAGAGAGCGCGTGCTAGACGGTGGCACACATCATCCAATCCAGCTACCTCGAAGATGTGACTGGCTGGAATTATCATCAGCCTTGGCGGCGTTCTACCTTAGACGACAGCATTGAACGAGACAGCATTGAACGAAAAGACTTCACCTCCGAGCCCATTTTTTTGGTGCAGGCTCGCTATTTTGAATCGCCCGTCGAAGTGTCAGTCTTCGTCAGTTGGGAGAGTGATATGAGGCGTCAATCTTTTGCAACGGTTCTTATTGGGAAGAATATTTTAGTCAGGGAAGGTATTGCCCAAATCCTGCGTGCGGAACGTTTCCGGATCCTGGCTTCGGTATCAAGCGTGGATGAATTGCCGAGCACGCTTCAATCGCCCCAGCCGCTATTTCTTATTGTCCAAGCCGGAGATGATTTCGATCTCGCGGCAGAACACATCGGGCTGGTGAGGGATCAGCATCCAGGTGGACGCATAGCGATAGTGGCCAATCGCGATCGGCCCGCCGAACTGGCTTTGGCATTTCGGGCGGGCGCCAACGGTTATTTCGTGAACGTCAACTGCTGCGATGCATTCATCAAATCGATCGAACTGGTGGCGATGGGTGGGACAGTCTTCCCGCCGGCATTTCTATCGCTCGCTCTCGATACCAAAACTGACCACGGAAGCAAAGCAGCGATCCACGATGAAAACGAGGGGGCGATCTTCGTCACCACGGACGACACGGTCGCGCCACAGCTCTCGCCGCGGGAGAAATCAATTCTGCGCTGCCTGGTCGAAGGCGATTCCAACAAAACCATAGCCCGAAAGATCGATATCGCCGAGGCGACGGTGAAGGTCCACGTCAAGGCGATCTTGCGCAAGATCCGGGTCCAGAACCGGACACAAGCGGCAATTTGGGCAATGAACCATGGGGCGCTGGCACGTGCGGAAATGAGCGATGCGCCGCCCTCAGGCCGCGACATCGACCGACGAACGCCGGAGGTCATCGACGTCATTTCCAATGTCAAGCAAATTGAGGCGCCGGGCTCACGTGAATTGATCAACGGCCAGGGTAATCACGTTGGCGTACCTCGCATCGCCAGCTTCGAGGTTGACGTTCGAAGGTCAGAAGCACTGCTCCGCAAAAACCTCAGTTGAAAGACGTAACGGGCGGGGACGGTGCGGGTCGCATTAGTACACGCACTGTCGGACGTAATAGCCGCCGTTCACCCGTATCCACTGGCACGGGCTCGGCGGAGGCTCCTTGATGATGGTGAAGCCGTGATAGTCGATGTTGGTTGGCGCGGTCAGGCCACGCCAGAACACCGCATTCGCGTCGGATGAGCTCAGAGTCATCGCTGCTGAGAAACAGGCCAGGGCGGCACAGAGCGGAAAGAGTGTTCGCATCGTCATTTTCCGGTTTTGAATTGCTTGCCGTAGCACGCGCATCTTGATTGGTCCCAGCGAGGCTCGCAAGCCCGATCGACCATCAAAAAGGTCGGCGGATAGCAGATTTCCGCGCCGGTTCGGCGGCGACTGGGCTCGTTCTCCCGGCGCAACCGCCTCTCAGGCCGCAAGCTTCGCCGAGTGCGCGAAGTCCCAATACAGCTTTCGTGCACGCGCATAGAAGCGCCCGGGCATGAGCTGCCGGTCGTCGATCCGGATCACGGGCGCGACCTTGGCGAAGTTGCCGGTCGAAAAGATCTCGTCCGCGGTGACGAAGTCGGCATATCGTAGCGTTGCCTCTATCACCGTGATGCCATCACCGCGCAACAGCTCGATCACGCGCTGCCGCGTGATTCCGTTCAGGAAGGTGCCATTCGGCGCCGGCGTATAGACAACGCCTGCTTTCGCCATGAACACGTTGGAATTGCCGAACTCCGCGACATTACCGAGCATGTCCAGCATCAGGCAATTCTGAAAGCCGCGCGAGGCGGCCTCCCTCAGCGCACGAGAACTATTCGGGTAAAGACAGGAGGCCTTGACATCGGCGGGCGCACATTCGGCGGTCGGTCTGCGGAACGGCGACAGCGTAATCGCACTGCCGACGGGCGCTGGGATCGGCGATTCGTAGATACAAAGGCACCAATCCGTCGTTTCCGGATCGAACAGCACGCCGCCGCCGATGCCGTTCTGCGGCCAGTACATCGGGCGAATGTAGAGTTCGGCATTGGCCGGAAAACGGGCGATGCCTTCACGCGCCAGTTCGAGCCACGTGCCGATATCGACGACGGGCTTGAGCCCGAAGTTGACCGCAGATTGATTGACGCGGGCGCAGTGACGATCGAGGTCGGGCATGACGCCTTCGAAGGCGCGCCCGCCATCGAATACCGTGGAGGCGAGCCAAAGCCCATGGGTGCGCGGCCCCATGATCGGCACGTTGCCCTCGTGCCACTCGCCTCGGAAGAATGTCCATGTCCTCGAATGGCTGACGGACTTGGTGTTGGGGATCATGACGAACCTCCATTCTGGGACGACTGAGTTATGGTCCGTAGATCACCAGCTCAGTATCGGACAGATCGGCAAGCCGGGGGCGATGCGGACCCTTGAAGTATTTGCGGCGTTCCCGGTAGAGCCCGACCAGGCCCTTCATGCGCCCGTTGGCATCGAGAGCGACGGAGATTCGGCCGCGCCAGAGCAGGAAGCGGCCGATGGCGCCGGCGCAGGCGACGTAGTCAGCCACATCGATGCAATAGATCAACTGCATAGTGAGAGGCGCGATCCAGCGGATTCGGATCGACTGCAGGACGAACGGAAAGGCGCGGCCATCGGCGGCGCGGCAGACCAGGCTGAGGCAGCCATAGGCTGCGTGGCGTGCAAGCAGCGCAACGTCAGCTTCGGACAAGCCGGCGACCGTTCGCGCGTCCTCCCTGACGACTTCGACACGCATAGCCGCGGCCGGGCGCGACACCGCTGGAAGGGAGAAGAACAGGCCGCCGCAATAGCGGCGGAATCCCTGCGCTTCGATGGCTTGCCAAGTCCATTGCGCCGCACTGATATTGACGTAGGTGACGTCCTTGTGGCGCTGCGCGACCTTGGTCAGCATCGGCGCGTAGCTGCGAAAGGCAGGCTCCACATACCAACTGGAGAGATTGCATCGGATGAAGGTACGGCCGTCATCGTTCCGTGCGGTGTGGATCAACAGCAGAGCGCCGACGGGCGTCCCCTCATGGTCAAGCAGGTAGCCGAAGCGCGGGAAACCTTCGGGTACTTCACGCTCGGACATGCGCCGGAGTCCGTCGATCCAGTAGTTGCGCGCGCGGACCGGAAAGCCGCGTGTCAGAAGGTCGGCGATGGCACCAAGATCGGCTGTTCCTATCTCGCGGCATCGGATCATGGTCCGAGCACTCACTCAGGATATCCGAGCCGCGTCTTGGTCATCTGGTTTGGCAAGCGCGCCAGGCGGGCGGATCGAGCGGCAACCAACTTGCGCCCATGGCGACGCGCCGGAATTCCGGCTGTGGAGAGAGCCGCCTCTCGCGGAGGCTTTGAGCGTCCGGCGCGCTGCGATACCATGTACAGCAACCAGTTGCGGTATATGCGCTTGGCTGGCAGATGCCAGACGTTGTTCAGGTCCTTCGTCACTTCATCGACTGGAAAGTCGGCGAAAAGCTCCGGGGATCTGTCGGCAAGAGCCTTCTGTCGGAAAGCGGTCAGTAACGCTTCCGCCTTCTCGTCCAGATAGCCCTTTGGTATCGTCGGACAGACTTCGTTCTCTCCCCGGAGGAAGCGACCCATGTCTCTTCTATATTCGCCCAACAGGCTCTGGGATTCGTACTCCGGGTGACCCTGGAAATGGACGAAAAGGCTCTTCTTCTGCTGCTTGACGAAGCAGTCGACCCCCGCCTCCTCCGACCCGGACAGAACCGAGTATCCGCAGTTCGCGAGATCCCTCTCCTGCACCTCGTTCCACCGAGCGTGCGGTATTCTGAAGGTCGTCGGCACGTCTTGCATCAAGGCATGATGTCTCCTCTTTGTTTGAGCGAAGACACCGAAGCATTTGGTGGGCAGCTTGTGGCGCGCGACCCCGTCCATGTGCAGGACGACCCCATGGACGGCCAGACACGAAAACACCGATGACAGGGTATTCTCCCTGGCCCACTCAGCGATCTGGACAAAGGTGGTCCAATATGGCTCTTCCGCCAGGCAGGCGGCTCTGGGTTCGGCGCCGGTCACGATCACCCCATCCAGCCTCCTGCTCAGCAGATCGTCGATGCCACGGTAGTATCGACGCACATAGTCGCGCCCCCATTCCGTACGGGGTGTCGCCTCCATCGTATAGAAATGCAGCCTGACGAGAATTCGTCCGGCCGCCGCGTCGAGCAGGTCAAATACCTGGCGCTCGGTCGACATCAGGGCGGCGTCCGACATGTTGTTGATGAGCCCGATGTCCAGGCACTCCACCCGGTTTCCCGGTGACTCCTTTGCACAATCGCTTCCGCGCGACGCTCTCGATAAGAGGTGGTGTTCGTACGAATCTACATCGATCAAAACGGCCATCCGAATGCCTTCATGTTTGACGAAACATCAATTCGCAGCACGAAGGGCCTGATCGAGATCTGCGATGATGTCGTCGATATGCTCGATTCCGACGCTTAGCCTGATCATCTCGGGGCGCACGCCGGCTTTCTCCTGCTCTTCGCGCGACATTTGCCGATGCGTGGTCGATGCGGGATGGCAGGCGAGCGATTTCGCGTCGCCAATATTGACCAGCCGTTTGCAGAGCCTCAGCGCGTCGTAGAACCGCTTGCCCGCCTCGAAGCCTCCAGCCACGCCAAAAGTCAGCAGCGAACAGGCCCGGCCGCCCAGATATTTCTGTGTCAGCGCGTAATAGGGGCTGTCGTGAAAGCCCGCATAGTTCACCCACCCGACGCCGCGGTCATTGCGCAGGAACTGCGCGACCTTCTCGCCATTGTCGACGTGCCGTTCGATCCGCAGCGCGACGGTTTCAATGCCCTGGAGCAGCAGGAAAGCGTTCATCGGCGCCAGGACGGCGCCGGTGGTTCTCTGGGAGACGGCGCGGCAGCGCGCGATGTAGGCAGCCGCCCCGTAGCGCTCGGTGAAGACCAGCCCGTGGTACGACTTCTCCGGCTCGTTCATCATCGGGAAGCGCCGACGATGCTGTGCCCACGGGAATCTGCCACTATCGACGATAATTCCCCCGAGCGTGGTGCCATGCCCGCCCATGAATTTCGTCAGCGACTCCACGACGATGTCTGCGCCATATTCGATCGGCCGCAGCAGGATCGGTGTCGGCACCGTGTTGTCGACGATCAGCGGGACACCGTGCCGGTGCGCGACGTCGGCCATCGCTCCGATGTCGCAGACGTTTCCGGCCGGATTTCCGACGCTCTCGCAGAACACCGCCCGCGTATCGTCGTCGATCAATCTTTCTACGCTCTCCGGCCGGTCGTCTTCCGAAAACCGGACCGTAATGCCCTGTCTCGGCAGGATGTGCGCGAACAGCGTATGCGTGGTTCCGTAGAGCTGCGGGACCGAGACGATGTTGGTGCCCATCTCCGCGATATTGACTACCGCATAGTTCACCGCGGCCTGACCGCAGGCCACGCTGAGCGCATCGATGCCTCCTTCCAAGGCGGCGACGCGACTCTCAAGCACCGCGTTGGTCGGATTGCCGATCCGCGTGTAGCGGAAGCCGTCCACTTCAAGGTTGAAGAGCGCGGCTCCATGGTCGGCGCTGTCGAATGCGTATGAGGCGGTCTGATAGATCGGCACGGCAACGGCCTTCGTGGCCGGATCGTCTTTGAAGCCGCCGTGGACGGCGATGGTCTCTCTCCTCATGGAGGAGGGTCCTTCGACCCTTCGATCCCGGGCGATCTCGGGATGTCCCTGGCGCATCGCGCGTCCTCCAATTCCAATTTCCACGTCGCCTACCGGTCATTCCTCGGAAAACCGAGCAGGTCCCGCACCGCGGTCGGCCAACGGGTCGTGTTTCCGCCGTGGGTGTGGAACATGGCGACTGCGAGACGGTCCATTCCGAACGCCACGCAGGCGGTATGGGCCGGCTCGCCCGCCGCATCCACGATGCCCCAGGTGGCACCGAAATGTTCGCGGTGATAGTTGAAGCTCATGCAGGCAGTCGGCTGCTCCTCGGAGCGCAGAGGCACCAGCAGTTCGAATTTCAGCGACATTTGCTTTTGGCTCAGGGCCATCATCTGGCCGACCCGGCCGAAGAACGGATCGCTGGCGTAGTCGACCCTGAAGGGCAGCCCGAGATCGCGAGCGATCTCCTGAGCCCGCTCGATCCAGCGCTCCCGGAACGCGAAGGCCTGATCAGGGCTGCCGATGCAGACGAATTCACGCATCCTGAAGGACTGCAGCCGGTCGAGATGGTGCGAGGGCTCGCGGCGGAAGCAATCGGCGGCTACGTCGAATCGCCAACCGCCTGCGGGTACGGGACCGCGGCTCGCTGCGATCGGATAGGCCGGATAGCAGGCTGCGGGCGACAGCACGAGGTCGGCCGGTGAAAGCGACTGCGTCCAGTCGCCGCCGGCCTCGAAGCGGCTGACCGCGGCGTGGATCTCGCTATCCGTCCCGTGCAAGCCGCAAACGCAACCCAAAAGGTTCGGAAAGCTTTTCAGATAGCCCGACCTCTCAAGCTGCGCGCGATTCATCACGGGAGGAAAGCGCATCACCTCGGTGTCCGCTTCGCGATGCCGCGAGATCAGCACTGCAAGCCGCTCTACGACGTCTTCATAGAGCGCAGTGCGACCATAGACCCCCGGAGAGCCCATCTCGTAGAACAGCAAATCGGTAAGATGGTCCAATGGATCGGACGGACGAGAAGCGGATTCCGACTGTGCTGCAAACATGGCCACGTTCATATCGAGCCCCATTTCCTTTCGAGGACCAAATATCAATCGCGCAGGGACTCCGGGACGGCGCTCATCAGCGTCGCGGTGCCCATGCTGGCGAGGATGCGATCGTTGTTGATCATGATTGGAGCGGAAAGCACGTCGCGCAGGTGGCGACCGATACTTACGTCGGTATCGTTGCGGTAACCAGAGAGGCCGCAGGCGCGCATCGCGTGCATGACGGCTGCGACCGCGAGCTCGGAGGCCTCCACCTTGAGAAGATTGATCGAGGACTGGAAGTCGACGGACGACAGCGCGCGTTCGTCGCCTTCGCGAGCCTGATAGAACTGGCGATTCGCGGAGATGATCGCACGCAGTTTCGTCAGCGTCATTTTGGCGGTGGTGAAATGCGCCGCGCCGGGAGGCATATTGCCGCCCGCCCCGCGGGCGGCCTTGCGGATGAAGAGCTGCGCTCGGTCCACCGCCGCAGCCGCGATCCCCGCCCACACCGAAGACCAGCAGAGGTGTGCGACGGGTGTCATTGTCTGCGCATGAATCTTTTCGTATGCGACGGGGAATATCTGGTCCGCAGTGCCTCTGAAGTTCAGCTTGAACCCGGCGCTGCAGGTCCCACGCATGCCAAGCGTCTCCCACGCGAGAGTGGGTTCCAGCGTGTAGTCGTCGCGGGTGATGGCCAGGAGCACCTGATCGGATCCGGCCGCAGAGTCGGAACGACGGGCAACGGTGATGATGCCGTCCGCCTCGGCGCCGTATGAAATCACCGTCGCGTCGCGCACCAGCGAAATCTCGCCGCCTGCGCGCTCCACCGCGGCCGAGCTGAATCTGATGTTTCCGCCGTTCTGGCCCTCCGTGGTCGACGATGCCAGCAGCAGCTGTTCGGCAGCCACACGGCGCATGAGGCTTTCGTGCCAGCCGCTGCCCGCGCCGTGGCGGACCAGACACGCGATCTTGGTCTGATGCATCGCGAAGATCATCCCGACCGAGGCGCAGGCACGGCCGAGCGCGTAGCACATATCGGTCACGTCGGAGATAGATGCTCCGTCGCCGCCGAACTCGATCGGAATCTGAGCACCCAGAAGTCTCTCCTTGCGCGCCGCTTCGATCGCCTCCCGCGGGAAGCGCGCTTCGCGATCGACCGCCCCTGCCTCCGTCGCAGCGACCCGCGCGACATTTGCCGTCCGCTGCCGAAACGAGGAGTCGTCAGGAGAGAATGCTACTCGGCCAATTTCCGTGGCGATGTCGCGGAACTGGACTTCCTGCACATTCATGGCCAAGGCCCCGGATTTCATGGTTGAACGACGCGAAACATGCGAGATGAATTCCGCCGAAAATCGACAACTAGCCCACTTCCCTGGCTGCGTCGTTGGCGCAAAAGTGGGTATCAAGGAGCTTCCGCTCCCGGGCGAGGTACCTCCGAAGCAGACTGTTGACCCGAAGAGCAGTTGGGTATCGTCGCCCGATTGTGATCAGGCCCGGTCACGGCGAGGGACCGTTGAAATGCATAACTTTACCGTCAACGTTCAGAACCGTGTTCTATCCGTCGTCAGGAGTGTCCTCGAGCAGAACGCGATCACCGCAGATGTCCACCCGGATTCGCGGCTGGTGGATATCGGCCTGAGCTCGATGGGCATGGTCGAGCTGATGCTCAAGGTTGAGGCCGAGTTCGATCTCATCCTTCCCCAACTCGCGATCACGCCCGAAAATTTTCAATCGGTGAAGACGATGGAGCGGATGATCCTCAACCAGCTCGGACCCGGGTCGGGATGAAGCCAGTTGAACACGGTTTCTGCTCCGACGATCACGCCGGCCGCATCGACAACGATTGCGCGGTCGTTCTGGCCGCGACCTTGCCGGCTAGCGAGCAGGTACGCGTGGATGTCGATCCAACCCGACTGCCTGACCAGGTCGTGAAGACAGCCGGGGCGACCAGACGCGATGCGCCGCAGCGCAGACGCTCCGCCGCCAAGACGTGGCTGCAAGCCCTCGCGCTAACCGCGCAGGTCGAAGCGCAGCCGCATCGGTTGTTCGCCGACATCGTGGAAGAATGGGCACAGCGTCAGCCCGGGCGACCTGCCCTGCTCTCGGACGGCCAATCGTTCACCTATGGAGAGCTCGCCGCGCGGATCAACCGGTATGCGCGCTGGGCGCGCAGCCTCGGCCTCCATGCCGGCCACACCGTCTGTCTGCTGATGCCGAACCGGCCGGACTACCTCGCCTGCTGGCTTGGCATCAGCAGGGTCGGCGGGACGGTAGCGCTGATCAATACCAGGCTGGTCGGCCGGTCGCTCGCCCACTGCATCGACGTCGCACGTGCCGATCACGTCATCCTTGCTGCCGATTGCGTGGAAGCGTTCGAAACCGCACGTCCATACCTGCACCACATACCGCAAAGCTGGAGCCTTGGCACCGGCGGCCCAAGCGGCGATCTGGACGCGATGCTCGCCGCCTTCGAGCCGCGCCCGCTATCCCCCGCCGAACGTGGCGACGTCACGATCGAGCGACGTGCACTCCTCATCTACACCTCGGGCACCACGGGGCTACCGAAGGCGGCGAACGTCAGTCATCGCCGCATTCTCACCTGGGGCGGATGGTTTGCTGGACTGACGGACGCGTCCAGCAGCGATCGTCTCTACGATTGCCTGCCGCTCTACCACTCCGTGGGAGGCGTCGCAGCTCCCTGCAGCATGCTGTCCGCGGGGGGCTCGGTCGCGATTGCGGAGAAATTCTCCGCTAGCAGCTTCTGGGACGACATCGCGCGTTTCGACTGCACCGTCTTCCAATATATCGGTGAGCTGTGCCGCTATTTGCTGAAAGCGCCGGCGTCTGAACGAGAGGCGCGACACGGGTTGCGGCTGGCCGTCGGCAACGGATTGCGTGGCGACATCTGGGAAATGTTCGCCAGCCGGTTCGCAATTCCGCAGATCCTCGAATTCTATGCCGCAACGGAAGGCAATTTCTCCCTGTTCAACGTCGAAGGAAAACCCGGCGCGATCGGCCGGATTCCGCCGGTGCTTGCGCACCGCTTTCCCGCCTCGATCGTCAAGGTCGATGCCGACAGCGGCAGTCCACTCCGCAGCGACGCCGGGCTCTGCATCGCCTGCGGCCCCGGCGAGACGGGCGAGGCTGTCGGACGCATCGGCGGCGCCGATCGCGATGGCGCGCCTTTCGAGGGCTACACAGATCCCGTCGAGACGGAGAAAAAGATCCTGCGCGACGTCTTTACCGAGGGCGATGTCTGGTTTCGCACCGGTGATCTGATGCTGCGCGATGAGCAAGGCTACTTGCATTTCGTCGACCGCGTCGGCGACACCTTCCGCTGGAAGGGCGAGAACGTTGCGACCAGCGAAGTGAACGACGCAATAAGGGACTGCCCCGGCGTTCTCGACGCCTCGACCTATGGAGTTGCCGTTTCCGGGGCCGATGGCCGCGCGGGCATGGCGGCCCTGGTGGTGGACCGAAGTTTCGATTTCGGGATGTTCAGAGAACACCTTTCGCGTCGGCTTCCGCCCTATGCAGTCCCAGCCTTCGTCAGGCTGTGCCGGGCGCTCGAGGCGACCGACACTTTCAAGCAGAAGAAGCAGCGGTTGATCCGCGAGGGATTCGATCCGTCAGTCGTGGACGATCCGCTGTTCCTGCGCGATTCAGCAACCGGCGACTATCGTTCGATCGACCGGGCGGTCTACGCGGGCATCGTTGAAGGCGAGATCAGGCTCTAACATCGGCCCGGAAAGCCGAGCAGTGAGGTGTACCATGTCGGTCAAGTCGAAGATTTTCTCCGCGATGAAGCAGATCGCCGAGGAACAGAAGGTCACGCTTCCGTCACTCGAGGACGATCTGCCACTGAACGAGACCGGGTTCGATTCGCTGGCATTCGCAATCCTGGTTGCGCGGCTGGAGGACGAGCTCGGCATTGATCCCTTCACAGTCGCCGAGGACGCAGCCTTCCCGTCAACCCTCGGTGAGTTTGTCCGAGCCTACGAGAATGTCCCCGCCTGACATCTTCGCACTGCGCCAATATCTCGGCCCGGAGCTGAAGGATCGCACGATTTCCGATGCCCGGCACAGTGTATCGCTGACCGACATTATCGAGTACAGCTGCCTGACCGGCAAATCCCGCGAGCTGTCCGGCCGCTCGGTGCTGCTTGCGACGTCGGGACAGCTGCTGTCCGCACTTGCAATGATTGAGCTCGACGGCGTCGCCCGCCGCATACTTCTGTGCCCGCCCGACCTCGATTGGGACCGCCTCCAGGTCCTGCTCGAGCAGGCCGAGATCGACACCATCGTCACCGATCGGCCGTTACACCGATGTAGTGCTGGGGGGCACGACGTCGTCGGCATCGACCTGCCCGAACGGAGGACCGTGGGATGGAAGGTCGACCGCGCGACCGAGTGGCTGATGCTGACCTCGGGGACGTCAGGGCTGCCGAAGATCGTCCGGCATACGCTCGATGGGCTCGCCGGCGCGATCATCGCCGACGGGACTGCGCGCTACCGGAACGCAACCTGGGCGACGTTCTACGACATCCGTCGCTACGGCGGCCTGCAAATCTTCCTTCGCGCCTTGATCGGCGGCGGATCGATGGTGCTTTCGGAGCCCGGGGAAGCCATCGTGGACCATGTGGCGCGGCTGCGCGTGGGCGGCGTCACCCACGTATCCGGGACACCGTCGCATTGGCGCAAGCTCCTGATGAGCGGCGCGGCCGCCGACTTCTCGCCGCACTATGTCCGCCTGTCGGGCGAGATCGCTGACCAGGCAGTGCTCGACGGCCTGGCTCGGGCATTTCCGCATGCGTCGATCGGCCACGCCTACGCCTCGACCGAGGCTGGCGTCGGTTTCAGCGTGGACGACGGGCGCGAGGGTTTTCCTGCCCACCTGATCGGACGGAATCGCGGCGGCGTTGAGATTAAGGTGGTCGACGGCTCGCTGCGGATCCGTTCCAGGCGTACTGCGCGCGCCTATGTCGGCGCCGATGCGCCGCCGCTCGCCGACACTGACGGCTTCGTCGATACCGGCGATATTGTCGAGCTGCGCGGCGAACGCTACCACTTCGTCGGCCGGCGAGGCGGCATCATCAACATCGGCGGCTTGAAGGTCCATCCGGAGGAGGTGGAGGCCGTGATAAACCGGCACGCCTCCGTCCAGATGTCGCGCGCGCGATCGCGCAGGAGCCCGATCACCGGCGCCATCGTGGTCGCCGATGTCGTCCTTGCCGACGGCACCGATCGGGAGCGCCACGAGACGATCCGCAAGGAGATTCTCAGCCGGTGCAAAGACTGCCTGGCGGCCTGGAAGGTGCCTGCCGTGATCCGCTTTGTCGAACGGCTCGAGGTTACGGCAGCGGGGAAACTGGCACGCACCGATGCGTAACGTCCTCGTGACCGGCGGTAGCCGCGGTATCGGCCTTGCCATTGCGCGCGGGCTCGCCGCATCCGGCGACTACAATGTGGTCGCGGTAGCGCGCCGAGAGAGTGGCGAGCTCGCCGCTGCGGTCCGCGAAGCACAAGGGCGCCTGCATTTCCGCGCCTGCGACCTCGCGGTGACCGATGCGATTCCGGCCTTCGCAAAATCGGTGCGCGACGAATTTGGCACGATCTACGGGCTCGTCAACAATGCCGGGATCGGCACCGATGGGGTGCTGGCCACCATGCACAATTCCGAAATCGAGGCCCTGATTCGCCTGAACGTATTGTCGCCGATCATCCTGACCAAATACGTGGCCCGCCATATGATGGCCGACGGTGCGGGGCGGATCGTCAACATTTCCTCGATCGTCGCCTCAACCGGCTACAACGGCCTGTCGGTGTATGCCGCGTCGAAGGCCGCGGTTGCCGGCTTCACCCGTTCGCTGGCCCGCGAGCTCGGAAGGGTCGGCATCACCGTGAACGCGATCGCGCCCGGCTTCATCGACACGGAATTGACCAGATCCCTGGACGACGCAGGCCGTCGACGCATTACTGGCCGCAGCGCATTGCGTCGCCTGCCCGAAGCCGACGACTCGCTTCAATGGTCGAATATCTTCTCGGCGAAGGCGGCCGGAACATCACCGGCACGGTGGTGACGGTCGACGCCGGTAATACCGCCTGACTACTGAAACTATCGAAGGTCGACGGTGCCTGACTGCCGGCCGTGCACTTCATTCCAGCGCAGGCCCCTTCAGATGCTCCAGCATCGTGTTGCAGGCGTCCTCTGCCTCCGTGAAACTCGCAAACTCCGAGCCGCCGATCTTGATCGCGCCGTCACCCCGATAGAGCGGCCGCCACGACGCCACATAGCCGTCATGTCCATGAAAGCCAGACCCGTCAGGGCTCTCGTACGTGATCACAAAGGAAAAGCCGTCGCCGGTCGCGCTCCAAATTTCCATGTTCTCGATGGCACGGTGAAAATGAAGGGACATCAAGATGCGCCCACCTACGCGATTTCGGTTCGACGACAGAGTTTGGTCCCGATGGCGGGCCGTCCATGGAGAAACGGCCCTGACCATAGGGGGCAGCAGGGAGGGCCAGGGCCGCCGCTCCAGATGTGCCCACGTCCAGTCGGCACATCTCTGCGATCGCATCTGGAGCCGTTCGCTATCGCCCGCGACTGAGTTTTACCTGACAACGGACAAACCGCGATGGACCCAGAGCTGCAGATGACCAATAAATACACTTCTCTGCCGATACTTTGGCTGCGATTTTGGATCAGCCGCCTGCCCCGACGGACTACCCCACCAAGCTGCCGGGACATTGACCTCGCCGATCAAGCGGCGCCCGTACCCATCATTTCCGGATTTCCGGCGCACGGCGACATCTGGCGTCTCGTTCCGCGCCCGTCGAGCCCGATCGCACAGATGGTTAAAGCAGCCTCCACGATGATCGTCCCAGCCTGGGCGGCGTATCCATCAGAGGCCGGCTGCCCATCGCCCTGCGAGCGTCGACCGGTAATGGTGGCGCGCGAGGATTTTCCCGGCGCTCCCCCACCTGCTCCACTCAATCGGGAATGCGGGCCTTCTCCCGCGGGCCGGTCGCGCGATCATGTTGCGAGATGGCGAGGGCCGCGAGCACGGTCCGATTGCTGATTTCAAGCTTCTGAAAGATGTTGTGCAGGTGCACCTTGATGGTGCCATCGGCTATGTTCAACCGTCGCCCGATTTCCTTGTTCGACAATCCTTCGGAGACCAGACGCATGATCTGACGCTCGCGGTCCGTCAGCGCCGTCAGCGCACTCTCCGAATTCGTGCTCTGCTCGTGCGAAACGATCGACTCGGATGGGGTGGCCGGCAGCAGGTTGTGATTGTTGGCGACGTGCCGCAAGGACTGCACCAGCGCTTCCGGCTCCGTGTCTTTCAGGACGATGCTGCAGGTCATCGGCGTCGCCGTGAGTACCAGTTCGCAATCCTCACTCGCGGCGAAAAATACCAAATGGGTCGAACGATTTTCTGAGTTGATGGTCGAAAGAATTCTCAGCGCGCCGAGCTCAGGCATTGCGGCGTCGACAATCGCGATATCAGGCGCCAGGTTCCGGATCGCCTCGATGCAGCTCGCAGCATCGCTACAAGATGCGACAATATTGAAATCGGCTACGGCACCGAGCACGTTGCTCAGGCCCTTCAAAACAACCGGATGCCGGTCTGCAATGACTACACTGGTACGTCGCATTGGGCGCTCCTCAGCGTGTCGCCCCCAAAAAGATAAACTCTGCGCCCCATCACTATTCACTACTAGCGATAGAATCATCTGAAATTAACAATAACACAAGCAATACTTACGGGTTAACAGGTGCGCTGGTCTGCTCGCTTCCCGACTCTCGTACAGCAATTTGGCGAGGCCAACGCCCGTAAGAACCCGGTCATCAGACAGAGACGTGCCGGCCTCTGATGCGACGAGCCCCGGACAACGGCGAAATCTCCGACGGCGTACAGCTTCGATATTTCCTCAACGTTCGATGGGCGATGCGTAGTTAACTCGCTTGCAGAATGTGTTCGCGCAGACGTAGCAACGACGAACAAAAACTCCGACAAGTTCTTCAACGTTGAATCAACATCCCGACCTAATTCACGCAGAGACTGTGCTAGACGCGGTTTTTGGGCGTCGTAATCGTACGGATATATGCCGGACCGCTCCTATAACCAACGATATATAGGGCGTTTGGAAATTCGCATCTAACATTCATAAAAGATTAAGCAATCCGGGGTGATCGCCGACAACGTTCGGCAAAAGGCAAAACAAAAGGCAAAAGAGGAGGATCACGATCGAAGTAACTCGATATTTTTCAGGACTACAAGCCAAGGGAGAACGACCAACTTAACAACAACGATTCGTTCGTCCGTCGAAAGACAAAATTGAATTCAACCGTCCGTCGCTGTTGTGTCATTGCGTAGGCTGGAGGGTAAAATGAGGAGGCGGCAATCTTACGGAACGGTCCTTATTGGAAAGAACGTTCTGATTAGAGAAGGTCGGCGCCAACGGCTACTTCGTTAACGTCATTTCGTGCGACGCATTCATCAAGTCCGTCGAGCTCGTCACGATGGGCGAGACCGTCTTCCCGCCGGCGTTTCTGACGTTTGCTCTTGACGGAAGTCACGAGCGCGAAACGGCGCCGCTCAACGAGAACGAGCACGCGATCCTCGTCACGGAGGACACGATCTCGCCGCAGCTCTCGCCACGCGAAAAGGCAATTCTATCCTGCCTTATCGAAGGCGACTCCAACAAATGCATCGCCCGAAAGATCGATATCGCCGAAGCTACCGTGAAGGTCCACGTCAAGGCGATCCTGCGCAAGATCCGGGTTCAGAACCGGACACAGGCGGCGATTTGGGGAATGAACCATGGGTCGCTGGTGCGAGCGGCAAGCGGTCGCGCGCTCACAGCCGATCCGGGCAGAGGGATCGCGAAGATCTCCGAGATGGAGCAGATCAACGAGCCTGCTCCATTGGCCCCGCAGTCCACTCACGTCGCGGTACCTCCCATCGACGGTCTACTCCGCAAGGGTGAGGATCGAGGGGCTCGCGCGGCGGCACGGCTCTACAAGTAGGCGCAGGGACCCGCGCGCGGGCACTATCCTCGCGCGCGGGTCGCTGCGGGTTCTTCATCGCTCCCGCAGCGATTCCTGTCTGTACCTCGCCAGCGGCGAGAGAAGATAGCTGATGATCCTGCGCGAGCCGGTCTTGATCTCGACCGTTACCGCCATGCCAGGGCCGAGCTTGACGAGTTTATCCTCGACCTGCATGTGCGTGCGGTCGAGTGAAATGCGCGCCGCATATTCCAGCTCCTGACCTCTCGGCTCACTGCTGCTTTGCGCCGCGCCCGATGCCCGGTCGTTCGATCCGCCTTGTGGCCTGTCGTGCGTTATGGCGTCCGTCGACACGCTCAACACGTCCCCATGAAGGAGTCCGTAGCGCGTGAAGTTGAACGTATCGACCTTGATCTCCGCCTTCTGTCCCGGATGAACGAACCCGATGTCTCGGTTGGAGAGCATGGCCTCGATCTCGAGCTGACTCTCGCTTGGAACCACGATGGCGAGCGCCTGCGCCGGCGTTACCACGCCGCCCACCGTGTGAACGGCGAGCTGCTGCACGACGCCGTCGACCGGCGCAGTCAAATGCTGGAGTTTCGTGCGCCGCTCCGCCTTGACCATCTCCTGCGCAGCGCTCGCCGCCTTCTGCTCGGCTTTCGCAAGCGCGTCATAGGTGGAACGCCGATACTCCGCGGCGGTCCTTTCTTTCGTTTCCTTCAGCAACGCGATGGCTGCGTCGGCTTCATGGAGCCGGCTCTGCTGGAGGACGAGATCCTGCTGAAGGCCGACCAGCTCCTGATACTCGGAGAGATAGACGACCTTCGAGGCCAAGGCCTTGTCGACGAGCCCCTTGCGAATGTCGACCCGCTCCTGCAGCACCGGTATGGTCGCCTGGAGCTTCGCCACGCTCGCCGACGTGGTCGCCCGCTCCGCTTCCTTCTGAGCTTGCTGGCGCTCGATCTCGGCAAGCTTGGCGCTCTGCTCGGCGCGCTGGCTGATCAGAAACTGGCGATGCATCTCGATCTCCGCCGCACTTGCGCCCTGCGGTGACCGGAAGGCGGCCAGCGGATCATCGGTCAGCGCTGCGCGCAGCCGCGCGACGTCGAGTTCAGCCGCGAGGAGATCGCTTCTCTGGCGCTCCTGATCGGCTTCCGTCATCGTTGGGTCGAGCTCGATCAGAACGTCGCCCGCCTTGACGCTCTGTCCGTCCCGTACGTGGATGGCGCGGACAACGCCCGTCTCGAACGGCTGGATCAGCTTGGTACGACCACCTGGCACGATCTTGCCGGTCGCGGTAGCGACGATATCGACGCTGCCGAATGATGCCCACAACAGCGCGACGCAAAAGAGCGCGATGATGCTCGCCCCGATCGCGCGGCCGATCGGCGACGGCGGCGTTTCGGTGATCTCGAGCGCCGCGGGCAGGAATGCAATCTCGTGCTCGCGCCGCCGAACTTCGGCTCTCGGAAACGGAACGATATTTCGGCTAGCGGACGTCATGGATACCGGCCTGCAGATAGTGGAGGTTTGCGTAGCGCCCGTTCGAGCGGATCAGCTCATCATGGCTACCGTCCTCGACGATGCGGCCATGCTCGAGCGTGATGATCCGGTTTGCATTGCGCACGGTCGAAAGCCGATGAGCGATGACGAACACAGTCCGGCCCGCGGCAATCCGCTTCATGTTTTGCTGGATGGCGCGCTCGCTCTCGTAATCGAGCGCGCTGGTAGCCTCGTCGAAGATGAGAATGCGCGGATTGGTAATGAGTGCGCGAGCGATCGCGACACGCTGGCGCTGGCCACCGGACAAGCTGCTACCGCGTTCGCCCACGATGGTGTCATAGCCCTCAGGCAGCTCCAGGATGAAGTCGTGAGCGCCGGCGAGTGACGCCGCCTCGATGACGCGCTCCATGGGCATGGTCGGGTCGGCGAGCGCAATATTCTCGCGAATCGAGCGATTGAAGAGCACGTTCTCCTGCAAGACCACGCCGATCTGGCGTCGAAGCCAGGTCAGATCGACCATCGCGAGGTCGACGCCGTCGACCAGCACGCGTCCGCTCTCCGGCACGTAGAGACGCTGGATCAGCTTGGCGATGGTGCTCTTGCCGGAGCCCGACGAGCCCACGATACCGACGACCTGGCCGGGCTCGACGCCGAAGGACACGTCGTGCAGCACTTCCGGGCCATCGGTACGATAGCGGAAGGTTGCATGCTCGAATGTGACCTTGCCACGGATTGGCGGCAGCGCAGCCCGGGTCGAACTGAAGCTTGGCTCGGGAATGGTGTTGAGAATGTCGCCAAGACGATCGACCGACAGACGGGCCTGATGGAAGTCCTGCCAGATCTGCGCGAGCCGGAGCACCGGCATGCTCACCCGGGCCGCCAGCATGTTGAACGCGACCAACTCGCCGACGGTCAGGTCGCCGCCGATCACGAGCCTGGCGCCGAAGTAGAGCGTTGCGGCGGTGACCAGCTTGTTGATCATCTGGACCGCCTGGCTCGCGGTATTGTTCAGGCTGAGCACGCGGAAGCTCGCCCCCACATAGCCGGCGAGTTGCTCCTCCCAGCGCCGCTGCATCTGCGGCTCGACCGCCATCGACTTCAGCGTCTCGACACCCGTGACGCTCTCGACCAGGAAGGCCTGGTTCTCCGAGCCCCGGTTGAACTTTTCATCGAGGCGCCGGCGAAACAGCGGCGCGGCGCCGGCGGAAATACCGATGTAGAACGGGAACGATGCCAGAACGAGCAGGGTCAACGACGTCGAATAGTAGAACATCACCGCGAGGAAGACGACGGTGAACAAGAGATCGACGACGAGCGTGAGCGCCGAGCTCGTCAGGAACTGGCGGATGTTCTCGAGCTCGCGAACGCGTGCGACGGAATCGCCGACACGGCGGGTCTGGAAATATGCGATCGGCAACGCCATCAGGTGACGAAACAACCGGGCGCCAAGCTCGACGTCGATGCGGTTCGTGGTGTGCGCGAACAGATGGACGCGCAACGTGCCGAGAACCGTCTCGAACAGGGTCAATCCGACGAGGCCCGCGACCAGGACGTCGAGCGTGCTGACGCTTCGATGCACGAGCACCTTGTCGATGATGACCTGGAAGAACAGCGGGGCGACGAGGGCGAAGACCTGAAGGAAGAACGACGCGATCAGCACCTCGCCGAGAAGACGACGATACTTGTGGACCGCACCGAGAAACCAGCTGATGTCGAATCGCCGGGAGAGATCCGTCAGGCTCGCCCGTCGGGTCATCAGGATGATATCGCCGTCCCAGATGGCCTCGAGCTCGGCCTGAGTCATGGCCTCGGGTCGGGGGGACAATGGGCGCTGAACGAGAAGCTTGTCCTCGATGACCTTGCCCAGGATCAGGAAGCTGCCGTCGCGCAGCACGGCAATTCCCGGCAGCGGCGTGACGCCAAGCCTGTTCCAGCTCGACCGCTGCGACCGGGCCTTGAGCCCGAACTCCTTGGCGCAGCGCAGGATTTCGGTCACACCGATCCGCGCCGTGCCCATGCGATGCCGAATTTGCTCCGGATCGGCCGCAATGCCGTGGCAACGCAGCAGGATCGTCGCCGCAATGAGCCCTGACTCATCGCCGCTTGCAGGTTCAAGAACCGGCTCCTCGACAGCCATATCGGGTCGATCGGGTGACCGGGTGCGCAGCATGACATCGCGGGCGCGCATGAAGACGTCGCTAGCGCGCCTCAACATGACGTCCCTGACGCGCGTCAACATAGTACCGGCATGCATCGCGGCATCGCCGGCACGCTGCGCCAGATCACGCCCCGGGATATTCATGCCCGCAAGGGAATGAAGCAACCTGTGCACGAGATTCTGTGAGCCGGCCAGGATTAAACGGCCGTCCCACACCTCTTCGAACTCGGCGCGCGTCATCATCCTCGGACGCGATGCGGTCGGATACAGCACAAGTGCCGTCTCGTCCTCGACCTTGCCGAGAAGCAGGAATCCGCCATCACGCAGCGACGCGATTCCGGGTAACGTGGTGCTTGCAAGTCGCTTCCAACGCGTCGTGCGCGAGCGGACTTTGATTCCGAATTCGTGGGCACAGCGAAGCATCGCGCTGATGCCGATATCGTTGCTGCCACAACGGTCGCGGAGCTGCTCGGGCTCGGCGTTCACGCCATGAAGACGGAGGAACAGAGCCAGGGCTCGAAGCCCGAGATCTGCGGCATGGGCATTTCCATTCTGGATCGCCATATTTTTTACTCAACCCTTCGCGGCTACCGACCGCGTATGATGTTCCTTCTGATGCATTCACAAACTTGACGGTGCCGCACCCAGGCGTTGGGCCTGGGTGCGGCCGGGCATTAATGTTGCGGTCTGGTCAGCAACGATTCATGTCCCCAAGCGGTGGCTTGCGAAGCGGCGGCGACGATGTGTCCGGGATCGAACCGACCGGTGTTACCGGCCAGATACTGGTTCAGCAGCGCAAAGCTCTGGCTCGCCAGGGACGCCGTGCTCGGGGCGGCCGCGACCGGATGATCCGCCACGAGGATCGGCTCCCGCCCGGTCGATGCCAGCGTGCTGGTCGCCGGGTCCATGTGCTGCTGGAGCAGCGCGAAGGCCCGGCTTGCCAAGCCCCCCGCGTTCGCGGCGATCGCATGCTGAAGATCCGTTGAGTTGATCGTCTGCGGCGAGGTCGTGGTCGCAGCGGCCGTGGTCGTGGCGGGCGCGGTCGTGACGGTCGTGGTGGGAGAAGACACGTGATCCGTGCTGGTGCTCGTATGCGAGGACGTGCTCGTATGCGACGTGCTCGTATGCGAGGACGTGCTCGTATGCGACGTGCTCGTATGCGACGCGCTCGTATGCGACGACGACGTGCTCGTATGCCACGACGTCGACCGAGGATCCGTCACGGTGATGGTCTTCGGCGAGGACGTCGACACGGAGCCGGTGGTCGGATCCTTCGCGCTTGCCGTCAGTGTCAGTGTCGCGACCGGATGTCCGCCACCCCTGTAATACGAGTGTAGCGTCAGTCCGCTGTCGACCTGCGCGGCCGTCAAGGTGATGTTGCTTCCCCTGAACGTCTTACCATCGAGCTTGTCGGTGATCGTCTCGTACCTCGGCAACCCCGCGATGTTCACGGTCACGGCGTCGTTGGAGTCGCTCGTCGCCACCTTGGTCCCGAGGTCGACCTTGCCGCCTCGCCCGGCAACCCAGAGCGAGTCATCCGCGATAGTCAGGACCGGCTTGGTCGATGACGGGGTCGAAGGGGTGGTCGGCGTCGTTGGGGCGCTCGGCGTGGTCGGCGTCGTCGGCGTGGTCGATGTCGGCGGGTCGATCTGAAGACCCGTAAACGTCTTCACCGCGCCCGAGAGATTGGCCGCAACACCGGACGAATCCTTGATGCTCGCACCGCTCGGAAGGTTGACCCCCGTGATGGCGAGCGCGGACACACTGGTGTCGGTCGACGCGACAGTGGTTTTGAACGTGAGCGTGCCCGTGCCCGAGCCGCCGACATAGGTGGCCTTGCCGCCGTCATTGAGCGACAGCGTGGGCGTGCCCGTCACCTTCACGGCCTCATTGAAGGCAAGCGTCAGGGTGATCGTGTCTCCCACATTCTCGGTGCCCGTTCCAGGTGAGGCCGTGGCCTTGGTCACCTCCGGTGTGACTGATGGTGTCGTCGGCGTCGTTGGCGCCGACGGCGCGCTCGGCGTCGACGGCGCGCTCGGCGTCGACGGCGCGCTCGGCGTCGTCGATGTCGGCGGGTCGATCTGAAGACCCGTGAAGGTCTTCACCGCGCCCGAGAGATTGGCCGCAACACCGGACGAATCCTTGATGCTCGCACCGCTCGGAAGGTTGACCCCCGTGATGGCGAGCGCGGACACACTGGTGTCGGTCGACGCGACAGTCGTTTTGAACGTGAGCGTGCCCGTGCCCGAGCCGCCGACATAGGTGGCCTTGCCGCCGTCATTGAGCGACAGCGTGGGCGTGCCCGTCACATTCACGGCCTCATTGAAGGCAAGCGTCAGGGTGATCGTATCTCCCACGTTCTCGGTGCCCGTTCCAGGCGAGGCCGTGGCCTTGGTCACCTCCGGTGTGACTGATGGTGTCGTCGGCGTCGTCGGCGTCGTCGCTGGCGCCGACGGCGCGCTCGGGGCCGACGGCGCGCTGGGGGCCGATGCCGCCCCGGTCGTTATCTGCAGATTGCTATAGTCTGCGGCAACCGCTTCCGAGGCTGGCGCGCGGTAGACGCCTTCCTTCCAATAATAGCTCTCGTTGCTCGTCCCACTTCCGAGCGGTCCCGTGTAGTTGACGATCTGCGTCCCATCTCGCCAGACCTTGAGAGTTCCGGTTCCGTCACTGCCAAAGTCCACTTGAATGTTCATTTGGTATTGATGGCCCCGCTCGATGGGGTTCGGATCCCGATAAATGTCGTTCTCCGCACCGTTTGGGCCACGTGTGATGATCATCATGTGCTCGCCGTACATCGCAACCGCGAATGGAGGCGAACCACCCTTTATGGTGTTGTGAATCTGGCCGAGAACCATCCATGAAGAGGTGTTTGCCGCTCCAGACTCCAGCGTAAAACCGTAGGATATGTTGATCTGGGTGTTCGGAGAGTAGTGTTGATTCAACTCGATCTCCGAACGTTCGGAGGTGTTGCCGCTCGAGATGTCGTTGCTCCAAGAGTCCCCCGAGTCCACCTGGAACCTCAGCGTGTTGCTATCGGGCTCCGTCAGGCTGTAGCTACGGTTCGCGTTTTCGACCTGAGCGCTCATCCCACCGACGGTGACGCTGCCACCATTTGCACTCGAGAACGAAGTGATGTTCGCCATTCCGTCATCCTTTTTGATTGCTAAAGACAGGGCATTCCACTGCCGCACGAACACGCGCGCGACATACCGCATACTCACAGCATTACGCCGCGAGCAGATTTTCAAAGCAGTGGGATTTTTGAAGCGCCCCCCCGACTGCTGGAACGGTTGGTTATTAATCAAACGTGGCAAAAAAAGTTTCGAAATGTGATTTTTACACACCTATGCAGGCATACGTAGGTATGTAATTGAGGCCAGGACGCAGGTATTTATGCGGGTATCCAGGTCATCGGCGTCCGGTCACGTAACGGCTGGGGGGCGAATAGCACGCAATGCAGCGCCGGCCGATTTGGCGATCAGGACCACCCACCTGGGCCACAGCATCTTTTGAATGCGCGCATTTGATCGCGACCTGATCCGCAGAGGGCATGATGGCCAGCGGTCATGTGGACCGCGCAACTGGCTGAACGCATCGCTGCTCAACCAATGCTGCAGCGTGACGATTCTTCTTGCCGACGCGGAGCCGTCCACACACAGCCCGCGTGATCGTGCGCTGGCTTCTCCAACCGAGAGCTGTTGTTTTCGGGTTCGATGATGCACGCGCAAACCGTCAAAGACGCGCGAGCCGCGCGCGAGACGAACGCATGTCTGCGTCGATCGATCTTAGTGCACTGGTGCGCGGGTGCCACGCCGCCGCTTGGGTCGCTGTCGCGGATCGCCAAATTTGAGCTCGGCCACCAGACGCCAGAGCTGAACCTCGTGACCGTCCGCCAACCGCCCGGCCCGCTCGGTTGCAGACGCGTCGTCTGGGCAGTGAAGGTTGACGACTCCCCCCAACTGGCCATGTTCGTCCAAAACGAATGCACGATAGTGTGGCATCGCAAATCCCCACGCGCGATAACATCTTACTTGCAGCCCCGCTCTTCGGCGCGGAGATTTTGGGTCATTACGAGCTACCTCTGATGGGCGACATGCTTGCTGCAGCATGCTCCGAACCGCGCAGATGCGGACCCTTCATCGCTCGTTCAAGCACGGCCGGAGCGTACACTAAGCCGTGATGGCGGAAATGGCCCGGTCCGGCTCTTCGGAAGCACTACGATAGCCGTTCGGGTTCTGTAATTGCCAACGCCAATGATCGGCACACATTTGCGCCAAAGACCGCGTCGATCTCCAACCCAACACTTCTTCTGCATGCGTCGGGTCGGCATAACAGACGGCGGCATCGCCTACCCGGCGTTCGGCGAACTCATACGGCACCGGCCTGCCGCTCACCGCCTCGAATGTCCGAACGACTTCCAGGACACTGTTGCCGTTTCCCGTCCCGAGATTGACCGTGAGCAGCCCAGGCCCTTTCAGATGGCGCAAGACGCTTAGATGACCAGCGGCAAGATCGACGACATGGATGAAGTCGCGAATGCCGGTGCCATCGGGCGTGTCGTAGTCGTTGCCCCAAATCCGCAGCTTCTCGCGCTTTCCAATCGCCACTTGCGCCACAAACGGCACCAGGTTGTTCGGAACGCCCAGCGGATCTTCTCCGATCAGCCCGCTCTCGTGCGCGCCAACAGGATTGAAATAGCGCAGAATGCCGATCCGCCAATCATCGTCCGACTGGTAGACATCCTTGAGCATTTCTTCGATGAAGTACTTCGTGCGACCGTATGGATTTGCCGGTCCAAGGGGATGCTTTTCGTCGAGCGGCAGGTATGTCGGTATCCCGTAGACAGTGGCGGACGAACTAAAGACCAACGTCTTGACCTTTGCGCTCTTCATGGCCGACAAGAGCCGCATCGTTCCGAAGATGTTGTTCTCGTAATAGGTCATGGGCCGAACGTTGGACTCGCCGACAGCCTTCAGCCCCGCAAGATGGATGACAGCCGTCACATCGTAGGCCCGAAGTGTTTCGTAGATGGCCTCTTCATCCCGAATGTCGGTGTGCCGAAAGACGAGCGACCTCCCGCAGATGGATTGCACCCGATCGAGCGAGGCTGTTTTGCTGTTGGAGAGATTGTCAACGACGACGACATCGAACCCGGCGTCTAGCAACGCGATACAGATGTGGGAGCCGATGTAGCCTGCGCCTCCTGTCAACATGATCATCAGTGACACCTTCCACTTGGCTCAAACCGGTTTGGTGCGACGCCTACCGCCGGCTACGCATTCCAGAGACCGCCATCCCTCCACGTGACTCTCGCTGGCAGCCCAGTGCAACAGCCCCGAAGGACTACCCCTTCGGCGTCTCGCGGAGAGCTCTCGATGGCGCACGCGACAAACGCGATCGAGAGCAAGCAAAAGCCCGGAATACTGCTACCGCCGGCGCTGCGCCTCGCATCGACGACGGGCTTCGCGTTGTCCGCGACAGGTTTCCCGCGCGAGCAAACCAACCGTCACGGCATCTGGCGCAACGGGCTACGCAAGCGCGAGATCCTGAGCGGCTATTCGGCGGCGATGATATGTGGCTGCTCGTACGATTGGACTGCCCGATCGCCGCGGAAGAATGCAACGGTCGGCCTCAATCCGTCTTGCAGCTTTACGGTCGGTTGCCAGCCCAATTCGGCTCTGGCGAGCGTCGTATCGGGGCGGCGTTGCCTCGGATCATCGCGGGGCAAAGGTAACTTGACGAGCTTTGATGACGAGCCCGTTTCAGCGATCACCAGTTCCGCAAGCTCGCGAATGGTGAATTCTCCTTCGTTCCCCAGGTTGACCGGCCCGGTGATTGAAGGTCGACTGTCCATAAGACGCACAAGGCCATCTACCAAGTCGTCAACGTAGCAGAACGAACGTGTCTGGTTGCCGTCACCGTAAAGCGTAATCGGCTCGCCGCTGAGCGCCTGAATGATGAAATTGGAAACTACTCGACCGTCTGATCGATGCATCCTCGGCCCGTACGTGTTGAAGATGCGGGCAACCTTGATTTCGACGCCGCATTGTCTGTGATAATCGAAAAACAAAGTTTCGGCGCACCGCTTCCCTTCATCGTAACAGGACCGAGGACCAATGGGATTCACGTGACCCCAATAGTGCTCGGTTTGAGGATGAACCGCAGGATCGCCATAGACCTCACTCGTCGAGGCCTGCAGAATTCGACACTTCAGCCGCTTCGCAAGGCCCAACATATTTATCGCGCCGAGTACCGAGGTCTTTGTGGTCTGCACCGGATCGTGCTGGTATTGCACCGGCGATGCGGGACAAGCCAAGTTGTAGATTTCATCGACCTCTACGTACAAGGGAAAGGTGATATCGTGGCGTAGAAATTCGAAGCGCGCATTTGCGTGCAAATGCTCAATGTTCTGCTTGGTTCCCGTGAAGAGATTGTCCACGCAGACAACCTCGTGGCCGTCAGAGAGCAGTCGGTCGATCAAGTGGGAGCCTAAAAAGCCGGCTCCGCCCGTGACCAAAACGCGTTTGCAACTGCCATACGTACGTCGCATGTGGATCTCCTTCGAAATGAATAGGCCGGACGCTGCATTATGCTGGCAGCGTCGCCGGTCGCATCCCAGCCTGGCGCGCTTCCGTTCGAGTTGTCTTTGGCCCCTGAACGTAAAGCCGCTCGGAACTCTGCCCGCCAAGGCTGCGAGGACCGCCCTGGAGGTCTTTCTCCAATCGCCACGAATTCGCTTCGGAAAGTACGGCCTCGTCACCTCCTCCCGACGCGCAGCGAGTCGTCCCCGCCCGCATCGGCTCGGCCCATCGCTGACGCTGCCGGAATACTCGAGCTGCTTAGCTTTCGGGGAGTATCGGGACCGTCCTGGTATCGCAGGGTCACCTCGACGGCGTCACCCGGCTGCAGCTCGGTATCTTCACTCGCGACAATCCGTTCCTGCCCTTTATCGCCTTTCCTGATGATGGCGATGTCCGGCTTACTGCCAGTTCCTCGTACGAGTTGCGATCGAACCATCGACGTGTACTGGAGCTTCTCGCTCACACTCTGCAGCTTTTCGCGAAGTTGGTTCAGCTTTACACTGGTGTCTTGCAACTCACGGAGCAGGTCGAGCCTGCGCTGATCGTCGAGCTTTGCCAGCTTTCTGGTGAACTCGTCCTGCTGCTTCTTGACCTGCAGAAGTTGCGCAGAAGTCTGCAGCTTCCTGGTTGATGACAGCAGCACCGCGCGACGCGCATCCGTAACGCGAGGGCTGATCAAGGAACCCTTTCCGAACAGATCGGACGCTTTCTGCAGTTCTTCGAGGTCTGACTGAAGTCCCTCTTCATCTTTCTTCTGCTGCTCCGACAACACGCGGACCTCATCGTCTCCTTGTCGGATACCGCGCTGAAGGAACATCTTTTCCTGCTGATAGTCGCTCTGCTTCGTCTTCAAGATTTCCGTTTCGGCATGAACGATTTCCGAGATCGCCGATCGAGCTACGGGCACGTCCGTCAAGGCGACCGGACTGATCTGCGCCGTTTCTCCGAGCTCGGACTTGATGCGCCACATACGCGCCTGCTCTTTGGCGAAGTCCGTCCAAAGCGATCCATACTCGCTTCTCATGTCTGCCGACTCGAGATATGGATTGTTCATTCTGATATGCATGATGTCGTAGCCGCCCGCCAAAGCGATGAGTTGGCGCGCGGTGATGGACAGCCGATAAGCGTACTCACCCGGCTTTGACACGTCCCCGTTCGCGTATATCGGCCTGTATTCCGCTACGGTCGTCGTGACCTCATCTGCATCGATCACGATCGCGACCTCGCGGCCATCCGCAGCCCTCTGGCGAAATGTCTTGCTGGCCAGTGCGGCCCCGATTTTGGTTCGGATCTGCGGTAAAGGCAGGCCGGCTACTGGAAGCACTCCGACCAGTGGCAACGAAATATTCCCATCTATCTGGACGGGAGCGCGATATTTGAGATCTGGCACGCCCGCCACCGCGACCTCCAGTACATCTCCGACGTTTACGCGATATTCGGCCCTTACTTGAGTGACGGACATCGTCACGCCGACAGTCACCAAGCCCCACTTGATGCAACGACCCAGCTTGTTGCCAAGCACGTCGATAGGACGCCTATTGCGCAGTCTGGAGTTCGGCACGGCGGCAACTCCCTGTACGAACGTGGTCACCGGATGAAATCCTTCAGTCTGTTTGCGGAAGGCAGCATGCTCGGCATCGCTACCGTTCGAACAATGGTCCACACACCGTTCTGTAAAACCAATGCTGCGTTCCATCGCTTGCGGCCGAATCGCCCAGCACCTTCTTCGCTACGTTGGGTTGCACGGGTTACTATCGTTTCGCATCCGATCAGGCCCGTCGGGCACTTCAGGCGGATTGCAACCGGAACTTTAATCACGCCCTGTCCCGGCTCAATGGACCATCGTAGTTACCCACTTATTGGGACCATCGTGGTACCCACTTATTGCAATTCCTATCCAGCAACCCGGAATGTTACTGATCGGCACGCGCAGACGGCGTGACTGGGTGGCGGAGTGCTATGAATTATGCGTCCCTTACCAATTTGCCGGCTTCTACCAAGTATCCGGCACATTCGGTCGATGGCGGTACGTCAGTCTCAGCACGCGTCAGCAGGAACCGACTGGCTGCCTTGTTGGTACTGGCGGCAGCGACTGAATTCCTACTCGTAGCGTTTGCAGGCTATTTCGCTGCCTTCCTCTATCATTGGTTGATACTGATGGAGGCGCCTGCTCCCGACAGGTACATCGGGGAATCCCTCCTGATCTCGACGTTGCAGCTGCTCGTTTCCATCGGGCTCCGGCAATATTCCGGGATCCTGACGCAGCCCCGCCTCAAGCTCCTATTGAGCGGCGCCAGCGGCGTCTTCCTCGTCTTCTCCTTCTTTGTATCGACGATATTCCTCCTAAGAGTCTCCGAGGACTACTCCCGTACGCTTGTCATGATGCAAGCGGCAAGCGTGGGCCTCGCGGTACTCTGCGTCCGGTCAGCATGGTGTTCCCTGCTGCAGTCGGGCATTGCGTCGGGCCAGGTCGACGTTAGGCGCGTCGTTCTTATAGGAGACCCGGGTGATTGCCTGCATTTCTCGGCCCGGGCGATGCCCGCCGGAAGTCGGACCATCCGTTCCTTCGATTTTCCGAGCCTTCCCCCATACCCCTCGTCAGTCGCAGGCACTGTCCAAGTGCTGCCTGATGTTCACCAGCTGGTCGCGGATTGCCGCCTCCTCCTGGCTGATGACATCGTCATCTTGACTTCGCAGCAGGACTCCCGGTCGGTTCTCACGCTAGCGAGCGCGCTATCGGAACTGCCAGTTGACGTTCACGTGGTCCCCATAGACTCCATCAACCTGATGGCGCGGTCGCGGATTGCTCAATTCGGCAACATCTTGACGATGCGCCTCTTCCAATCCCCCCTGACTCCATTCAAACGGGCAATCAAGCGAGCGTTCGACATCGTCGGGGCAGTTGCCGCCCTCGTCTTGGCGAGCCCGCTCTTCGTGATCGTTCCGCTGATCATCAAGCTCGATTCCCGTGGCCCGGTCCTTTTTCGCCAGACCCGGCACGGCTACAACAACGAACTCATTCGCGTGCTGAAATTCCGATCGATGACCGTGATGGAGGCCGGCGACAATTTCCGTCCTGTCGTCAGGCGCGATCCACGTGTCACCCGCGTCGGACGCTTTTTGCGCCGTACCAATATCGATGAGCTTCCGCAGTTGTTGAACGTGTTGGCCGGCGACATGTCGATGGTCGGGCCCCGTCCACATCCAACCGCGCAAAACGAAGTCTTCGCCGAGCTCATTTCGTCATTCTTCCGTCGTCACAATGTCAAGCCGGGCATGACGGGCTGGGCCCAGGTCAACGGCTATCGTGGCGACACCGATACACTCGAGAAGATGCAGCACCGTCTGGAGCACGATCTGCACTATATCGACAACTGGTCACTGCTCCTCGATCTCAAAATCATAGTCATGACCTTGTTTTCCAGGAAGGTGTACTGGAATGCCTATTAGCGCCGGCTCTGAGTGCCTCCCCTTCACTCGCGGAGTTTAATGATCCTTGTGTCCAACAGGCCTCTCCCAACATCCGAGAGCCAAACTATCAGCGCTGGTAAGAGAAAATGCTGCAGACCCATCAGACGGACCCTTCGATAAATCTCGGCACGCCGCCGTCCGAATTTCGCTCATTGGCCGAGTCTCTGGCTGAAGGCGTCGCCTTCATACGGCGGCACCTCTCGATCATGTTGCTGACGTGTGCCATATCGGCTGGGGCGGCCCTGCTTTACCTCGTTACTGTCGTTCCAACGTTTACTGCCGACGCTCAGGTCGTTGTCGACTCAAAGGCAGCGCGTGGAGACGGCGCGTCCGTTTCGACCATCGTCGAAAGTCAGATCGCGATTTTAAAGTCTGAGGGCATCGCTCGTGCCGTGATAACAAAACTGGCCCTGGCAAGGGATCCAGAACTCTCCGGTTCCAATGGCATCCTTCGAAGCTTGAAGAGGTCGATATACAGGCTGCTCGGCTGGAGCAAACCGGAAACCGAGGCCAGCGCGATGCAATATGCCGTCGAGTCGTTCGAACGCAAGCTTACGGCTAAGCGCGCCGGCCTTACGTACATTGTCGACCTTACCTTCGATTCCAAGGATCCAGAGAGAGCGGCACAGATACTAAACACCGTCATAGAAACATATGTCGCGTCTCAGATGGACTCAAAGTTCAAGTCGGCTTTGGGAAGCGAGAAATGGGTCAAGGATCGGCTGGACGAATTGAGCGCCCAGGCGTCAGCAGCTCAGAAAGCGGTTGCGAATTATCGCAAGAACAGAAGCGATAGCGCGGCCTCAACGGAGCCTGGAGATGCAGGTTCCTCCACATCGCCGGGTGAGCTCCGTGTGCTGGAGGCCGCCGCCGAAACAGCGACAAGGAACCATGACAATTTTGTCCGGATGCTGCGCTACATGGAGGCGCAACAACAATCACAGCCGGTCCTTGAATCCCACGTGCTCACCGACGCATCCCCTCCCTTGAGGGCCAGTTCGCCCAACATCGCAATCGTGCTTGGAATTTCGGCCGCAGCGGGAGTGTTTCTTGGCCTCGCTTTCGGAATGCTGCGCGATCTGTCACATCGAGGCACCATCCGCACCGGCGCCGAGGTGTGGAACGAGTTTCAAATAGCATGCATTGCAGTTGTCCCAGCGATCGAATCCCTCGCTGGCAGGCTCGCTGCGTTCGCGCACCGCCCCGCCCGAACCGAGCGAGCGTTGCCCAATGCCAGATCGAGAAGCATCGCACGCACCGACAATCCAATCTGGACCGTTACGGATGCACCACAGTCCCGATTTACCGGATCGCTTCTCGAGATCAAGCTCGCCATCGACGGCATGAACCGTAGCGGCAAGCGAAACCAGGTTATTGGACTGACCTCGGCGCAGCCGGACGAGGGAAAGTCAACTGTCGCAGCCGCCCTGGCGTTGTTTATGGCGCGGAGCGGAGCCAAAGTTGTTTTACTAGACTGCAACCTGCGAAGTCGCTCGCTCTCGGCAGCGTTGGCTCCGACTGCCGAACGGGGCCTTTTGGATGTCCTTTCCGGCGCGGCGACACTACGTGAAATTGCATGGATCGAGCCAGCAACGCAGCTTGCCTTTCTGCCTATCGGCAATAGCGCTCGCCCCATTTGCGATAGTGAAATCGTAGCATCTGAGAGACTGGACGGACTATTTCGGAGTCTTCGGGAAACTTATGAATACGTCATTGTCGATCTCCCAGCGGTGACGCCGTTTGCGGACGTGCAAGCCGCGGTGAGCGCATTGGATTCGCTCATCTTTGTAGTCGAAGCGGGGCGCACCAATATCGACCTCATAAAGCGCGGGCTCGATGTCGTTCGACATGAGAATGTGGTCGGCATCGTACTCAACAAAGCAAAGCACGATGGCGTATTGGCCGCTTTCGGCAGGCGGTAGAAGAAAACGATCTAGTCCGATTGCTCGTGCAAACACGGCAAAGCAGGTGCTGTCCGATGAGCCTATGTACCAAGACGCAATATCGCGACCATCGTCCCGACGAGGGCCGATTTGCGGAGCTTGACATCGGACTCAACACGCCATCGAAAGAGGGCGTCCAGAAAGTCAGCTCCTCTTCCGTATCCAGTGAAAAGACAGTTCGTGACTGCGCCTTCAGGTCGAACCACCGACTATTGTGTGTTGTTAAGGACCGTTATCCCCCATTCCGAGTGGACGTGACCGAGCTGTTTTCACACTGGCTGGTAAGTGCGGGATACAGCATCGACTGGTTGATGCCCAGAGGTGACCGCGGTCAGTCCGAGATTGTGATTTCCCCGCCGGGCGAGCGCACTTTCGTGCTCGGGACCGGATCGTTCGGCGCTCGGCTGGTGGCTCTGGGGCTCATCGGAAGGGTCGCCGCCGCGATTCTGCGCGGCGACTACGATATTGTGCAGGCTCGGGACCGATCGACATCTTCCCTTCTGTTTCTCGTGCTGGCGAAAATGGCCGGTCGCCCATTCGTGTACTGGATGTCTTGGCCGATGCTCGAGGGGATGCTCGACCGGGCTCGCGATCCGAGCGAAGCCATTCCGACCTGGCGTCGGTTGGCGATGCGGGCCTATGTCGCGGTGGGGCGGCCGATCCTCTACCGCATCGTTCTCCAAGCCGCGGATCACATTTTCGCCCAGAGCGTGCGAATGAAAGCCGCCCTGGTTGAGCGAGGAGTTCCTGCGCAAAAGATAACGCCAGTTCCGATGGGAGTTTCGGTTGATCGTTTCAACCCGTCGAGGATAGCACCGATCGATGACCGGCGCCTGGCCGGAAGGAATGTCCTCCTCTACATGGGTTCAAGCGCGCCGGGACGCCGGATCGATGTCATCGTTCGGGCGCTCGGCGCGGTGGTGCGGAAAGGCCATGACGCCATTCTCGTGCTGCTCGGCGACACGCGACCGGCAGATCGTGACGCATTGCTCGACATTGCCAGGGAGGAAGGGGTATCCGATCGCCTGATCTTCACCGGCCATCTCGCCCTGGCACTTGCGCTCAGCTATGTCCGGCGTGCGGATGTATGTCTGTCGCCGTGCCCACCCAGCCCGCTATTGGTCGTCGGGACCCCGACCAAGTTGGTTGAGTATCTGGCAATGGGCCGGCCGGTCGTCGCGAACGATCATCCCGACCAGCGCGAAGTCCTGGAAGCGAGTGGAGCGGGATTGATTAGCGACCTTTCGCCCGAAGGCTTCGCCGAAGCAATCGCCATCCTGCTTTCGAACAAGGCCGCCGCCGAATCCATGGCTATGCGAGGGCCGCCTTGGATTGCTGATCACCGATCGTACGCAGTTCATGCCAACTTGATCAACTCCGTCTATTCGAAACTCGTTCGGGTGACACCGCAGTGACGCCGGCAACTCCGAACATAACCGTCGACGTCCGTGCGGACGGGTGGCCGACCCACGCTGGGGACGTTTCCCGCCGTCTCGCCAGTCCGCCGGCCCATCAACTTCTCATCGTCCTCCTCGCAGCCGGTCTGCTATTCGAGTTCGGCGCGTTCCGAATGCAGTTGTCCGGAAATGATCCAAGTGTCCCTACCGACACGGAGACTGCGTCCTCGATCGTCCAGATCCTGATCGGATTGATCATGGTTGGGTCTGCCGGACTGCTCCTTTGCTCACGACGAGCAGGCGAAATGCTGCGCGGCACTTGGCCCATTTTCCTGATGCCGGCCCTGGCGTTCACATCCATGCTTTGGTCTCCGGATCCCGGCTATACGCTTCGAAAGGGCGTTGCGTTCACCGGATCGGTGCTGATCGGGTTTTTGGTCGCGACAGTATTGAATACCCAGGACGCCGTGCGCCTGTTGGGCCGTGTCCTGTCTTTCATAATCTTGCTCAGCATCGTCTATGTGTTTATCTTTCCGCATTACGGGGTGCACAATGCCTCGGATTTTTTCCAATCGGTGCACGCCGGACATTGGCGCGGCGTGTTTTCCCACCGAACTGCATTGGGGCACGTCGCCGGCGTCAGCATAGGTTTGCTGATCTGCTACGGAAGCCTCATCTGGTCGTCGCGCATCCTTCGCTACGCGATAGTGGTTCTTTCACTTGCGTGTATCATCAAAGCTGGCTCCGGTGGCGGCTTCCTGACGGCCGCGATCTTTCCTTTGGCACTGCTGGGTACGCAGCGATTGACCAGGATAAGATCGGCTCGCCGCCGTCGCACGGTGCTGCTCTCGTTGCTCGCGACCGCGCTGCCCCTGATCCTCCTGGTTCCGAAAATATTTACCGCGGCGCTCGCCGTGCTCAACAAGCAAGCAGATCTAACGGGTCGGGTCCCCCTGTGGGACACGTTGGTCGTCTTGGCGCAGGAGCGTCCCTTTCTTGGATATGGCTATGCTGCCGGCTTTCGCGACGAGATCCAACCCCAAGTTTTGGCCGCGACGGGAAACGTCTATGCACACTGCCACAACGGGTATCTTGAGGTGTTGATGGCCTTCGGCAGTGTGGGGCTTGCTATCCTCCTGGCTGTCATAATTTGGCTGTTGACGACAACGGGACGGCTCGTTGTCAATCCTCCTGCTCACCTCGGTCCTTTGAGCGGGTTTCCCTTTATCGTTGTCATCTACGTTCTGGGCGCCAACTGCATCGAATCCTATCTCATCATCGAGTGCAACGCAGTCGCACTGCTTGCGCTGGCAGCCGGCCTGGCAACAAGGGCAAGGATCGAAGCGCGGGACCTTCACGCCCAGACCGCCAGCTTTCGCCGAGATTGACCATGTATAGCCAGGGTCAATTGAGCGCCGGCGAGAGCCACGAGTTGGCCTCTGGAGCAAACAATGGGATTTACGTCAAGCCTCTAATTCGACGCGCGCTCTTCATTCATGTCAATGCCAGAGCTGCGAACCTGATCCTCGCGTTCGGATTTCAGATCCTCGTCGTCAAGAGACTTCCGGTCGCGGACTACGCTACCTATGCCGTTCTCCTTGCCGCGCTGATGCTCGCACAAAACATCTTGTCATTCGGCGTCGAAAGAACGGTATATCGGTTTGTGCCCGATCTGACCTTGCGCGGGAAACGCGACGAATTGCTTGCGCTGGGACTCGGGATCGTGACGGCGCGTCTGGCCGGAATTGCGCTGTTCCTCGTCGCTGTCGAATACGGCGTCCTCGACTGGTTCACTTCTGAAAGGCTTACGACCACAACTCGTGTTGCGTTCATCGTATGGTATATCGCGACAAGCCTGTTCGCTGATGCCGATGCGCTGGCCCAGACCTGGGTCGCTCACAGCCGGCTGGCAATCGCGACGACGGTAGAAGTCGTCAGCCGCTTTGCCGCGGTGGTCGCGCTTCCGATGGCGGGCTACGCCGCTAACGCCGAGTTGATTGTTGTGATCAGCGCCGCCACTACCTTGCTGGCATTGGTGACCATTGCGGCACTTCTCCTGCCAGTTGTTACCGCGTTGTGGTGCAGCCGTGCCGCCGCGGATACGTCAATGCCGGTCGACGTTAGGCAGGCGCCGCGTTTCGCCGCAACGATCTATCTGGCGCACTTTGCGTGGGTGGTGTCGAACCCGTCCGTGGTGCGGCTCGTAGCGGCCACCGGTCTCGACTTGGTCGCCCTGGCCGGCTTTTCATTTGCACAAAGTCTCTTGGGATCATTGCAGCGCGGCCTTCCAGGGACGTTGGTGCTTCCGGGTCTGGAGCCGATGGTGATGGCCAACGTGGCCCGAGGAGCACCACGCGAGAAACTCTTCGCGCCACTGTCGCTTGTTTATAAGCTCGATCTCATTTGTAGTTGCGCCCTCGTGATTGCCACTTCGGTCGCCGGCGGAGCGATCGTTCGGATCCTTGCGAAGCCGGCATATGCCGAGTATTTTTTCGTGTTGCCGGTATTTGCGGCGATGATGGCTATCAACACGGCGTACAGAATTTTCGAAATCGTAGGTAATTTGCATTTCAAGCAGAGGGTGTTCCTGCTCCTGTCTCCCTTGGGCCTGGCCTCGGCCGGCGCAATTTATCTCACTATCGGAAGATACGGCATCTGGAGCGTACTCGCGTTTCCTTTGATCGAGAGCTTCGCTCGCTTTTGCATTTTCCTGCTCGTTTATCGAAAGGACGCGGTGGGTAGCGCTATCGATCTCGTCCGAATAGTCGAATTCGCCTTGATCAGCCTTCTCGCTATTCTGGCCGGGCTCGGCCTCAAAGAATGGATCGGAGCTGGCTCAGATCACGCGGCGCTGCTTATCGCCGGGGGATGCGTCGCTGCGATGATCGGCGGCATTCTCCTCCTGCGTCCGATGCGGCGGGACGAGGGCGAGGTGGCATTGAGCATGATACCTGACACGTGGTTGCGGATCCGCAATCTGATCGTGTGGCTAACGCGTTGATCGGGGAGGACGAGATGGCAGAGACGAAGCACTCCGATTTGGTCTACGATGTCGGAATGAACCGCGGCGAGGATACCGAGTTTTACTTGAAGATGGGATATCGCGTCGTTGGTTTCGAGGCTGATCCACAGCTCGTGGATTACTGCCGAAAACGTTTTCCGGCGGCACTCTCGGACGGTCAATTGAATATTGTTGCGGGTGTGATCTGCGCTGACCAGCCAGCGTCCGGAAGCGTCGCTTTTTATCGTAGCACGAACGACCAGTGGGGCACCGTCTGCCAGGATTGGGACGAACGAAACCAGCAGCTTGGCAGCACCTCTTCGGTGATACATCTTCAGGCGATCGACTTTGCCGAGTGCCTCGCTCAATTCGGTATCCCTCATTACATGAAGGTCGACATAGAGGGCGCGGACCTCATTTGTGCCAAGGCGCTACTGCAGTTCACGGGACGTCCAGACTATCTCTCGATCGAGTCCACAAAGACCGATTTTTCGGCCCTGCTCGGAGAATTTGGAGTCTTGTCCCAGCTCGGCTACTCGCGCTTTGCAGTCGTGCAACAACAGACCATAGACGGCAAGTCGTATAAGGGACAATCGCTGGGCGGCGCGTCGGTACGACACGTGTTTCCACGAGGAGCATCGGGCCCGTTCGGTACTGAGATCGAGGAGCCGTATCTGTCGCAGGCGGACGCGATCAGTGAATATGAGCGTGTCTTTCGGATGTATCGAATGTTCGGCGATGACTCAGCCCTGCGGCGGAACGCCCTCGGCCGGCACCTGTACAACGCCTCGTGGCGCCTGCAGAAACATCTCCGTTTGGCAATACCTGGCTGGTACGACACTCATGCGGCGCTGCATTGAAAGTGAGCTGCACGCCGCAACATTGCGCTGATCTTGCGTCTAACGGTTGGCCCCATCTGTTTCGCTTTCTTGGGATCTCGTCATGAACGTACTGCTGCAGTCGTCCCAAACGGAAAGTGGAAAGAGTTGCGCCGGGGCCAAAGCAATGGAGGGAGGTTTGAGTCACGATGTCAGTGGACACCACGTAACGATCTCCGCACGTACTTCAACGAGACCGGATGCTTACTCTGAGGGGACGCGAATTCAGGCGGATAACGGCACGGTCGAAACGACCATCGATACGCTTCGCGTGATGGTGGCTACTCCCTTTGGCCAGTATGGCCGAGGGGGAATAGATCGATTGACGGATCTCATCATTAACTCCATTGACCAGCGAAAAGAGCTCGGAGTCAAGGCGGCGAGGCTCGTGACCAGGGGAGAGAAGAGGTGGTGGCCGCTCGTCTTTGCCCGGGCATTGGTTCAATTTGGGATTGCAGCCTGGCGGCGTGACGTTGACGTGGTGCACCTCCAACTCTCGTGGCGCGCTGGCGTATACCGCAAACTCTTCATCGCGGCGATCGCGCGGCACTTGGGGATCCCCTACGTCGTGCATCTTCATAGCGGTCGGTTCGGACGTTTTTGGACGGGCTCTGGGGCATATGTGTCTCGGAGGATCGACCGACTCTTCATGGAGAGTGCAGCGATTATAGTTCTAGGGCAGTGTTGGGCGCGCCTTGTTGTGGATCGGGTGCCTGACGTGAAGGGCAAAATCATAGTTCTTCCGAACGCGACGACTGTACTGGACGGGCCAAAGCGAGACCGGGCGGACGGCGAGCCGATCCAGATCACCTTTCTTGGTCAGGTCCGACCGGAGAAGGGCGTTCCGCAACTCATTGACGCGCTCGGAAAATTATCATCCCGCGCGGGTTGGTCGGCCACGATAGCCGGAAATGGAAGCTTGGATCAAAGTCGATCCCATGCCCAGCAGCTGGGAATTTCCGATCGAGTGGATTTCCCCGGGTGGCTTGGCCCCCACGAAACGGCGGCGTTGCTTTCTAGAACCGATATCCTGGTGCTACCGTCCTTCGTGGAGAACCTCCCGATGGTGGTCATAGAAGGCTTTGCCTATGGCGTGGCGGTGATTGCAACGCCGGTTGGTGCGGTACCCGAAGTTATCGATCACGAACGCAACGGCTTGCTTGTGCCGGTTGGTGATGTCGGAGCGCTCGCTGCGGCGCTTGATCGACTGATCGAGAATGGGGAATTGCGTCGAAGTCTCGGCGACGCCGGGCGTCGCGACTATGCGGAGCGATACGAGATCGGCGCCTATATCCCGCGCCTGGTGTCTGCTTGGCGGCGGGCGGCGAGAAGTTGACGTCTTGAAGAGTGCTACCGAAAGTCGAGGTACGGCGTGCGCAAGATTTTTTCTGTCAAGTGGGCAACCGCAGCCGTGGTGCTTTGCGTGCTAATTGCGTGCGCGGCCGAGGTCGTTTTCCTATATTCGAGCATTTTCCTGATGGGACGCATCCCCCTATCCGATGAATTTGCGACCCGCGATTTCTCTCGATGGAACGGCTTGGCAAAACAAGTTTGCTGCAGCGGGTCGGCAGTCGTCGTTGACGCGCCCAATTGGAGTTCCAAGAGTGCCGTTAGATTCGAGATCAATTTCCAGGACCCTCTCGTTAAGGGGAGTCATCGATCCGAATTTCGATTGCAGGCGACGGAATTTCACCGCCTGTATGAGTACGGATTGAAGATTTTCGTGCCGGAGGACTGGCCGTCCGACAAGCACGAGGTTGCGGTGATGCAAATGCATAACGTACCAGACAATTGGAAAGGTGAGTGGGGTCTCTCTCCTCCACTGGAATTGAGTTTACTCGACGATACCTGGGTTCTCCGAACGGCTCGGGGGCGAACTCCAACCTGGCTCGATCGAAAAGGGGACATTCGACATGACGTCGCGTGGTCGCAGCCATTTGAACGTGGCAAGTGGAGCAGTTGGATTTTTCGTACCAAGTGGTCGCTTGGTGGGGACGGGATTATCGAGGTCGAGAAGGACGGCAATCTGATTCTGCAAAGGCACGGCGCGAACTGTTACGACAATCTGCTGGCTCCCTACCTCAAATTTGGGGCCTACGCTCCTACGTGGATACATCTAAGTGTGCCGCCCGAATTCAAGACAAGGGAGATCTATTTTACGGACGTTTTTGCACGCGAGCTTTGAGAGGCGGACCGAGACCTTTGTTGCAACATGCGGGTTAGCTATGCGCGACAGCGGAATGTGGCTACATCAATTACGTCGACGAACCAGGATAGGACAGCGCAGGCTGCCATCGTTGCTCGTGCTCACTTCGTCATCATTCTTCGCACTCGGGGGCTTGGTGGCAGCAGACAGCCGGGGCAGCGTCACCTTGCCAAGCGGTACTCTTTCGGGAGGTGCTCGCAGCTCGGCCGCGATGAATATTGCGGCTGGCACGGACGAAGTGCCGCGAGCTCCGGTAGGTGAGATGGAAACGGAGCGCGGCTTGTTCTCCGGCGCCAATGACTCAATCATAGAGATCGGTGGAACCAGCGGCCAAGTCCAGAATGCAAACCAGATGTGGAGCCTGACCTCGCCGGAGAACCACGCGTTCCGGTTTGAGGTCCGCCCTGGCGATCATTGGAGCAATTCCGGCTGGAGCGATCTTTTGGACAACGATGGGGCCGAGCGCTCTGAAATCGAGCTCGAACCTCGGTTCGAATCCGGCATCACCATAAATGTATCTTACGAATTTATGATCGAAACCGGGGCAGAAAATACCTCACCATGGCTTGTCATCGGTCAATTTCATCAAACCAATGCAAGCGGTCCGCCTCCATTCGCCGTAGCGCTGACTGGCGAACATATGCAAATCATCATCCGAAATGTGCCCAAAACCGGGTTGGTAGCTTATCGAGATCCGAACCCCATTCAACGGGGGCGATATTATTCCATGAGCATTCAGGTGAGGTTTGACGACAAGAAGAACGGAGCCCTCAGTGTTTCGCGGGACGGCGTACAGCTTGTGCGCTACCAAGGCCTGATCGGATATGGGCGCAGCGAGACATACTATTGGAAGGAAGGCATTTACCGCGCGCGCGGGAGCACCGCACCGATGGCGGCGGTCTACAAGGATCTGCGGGTAACCACCACGCGGTCGGATCTGCCCCAAGAGTGATGCAATCCGCCGTTTCGGAGCCGCGCCGCAGGCTGCCTTCGCGTTAACGTTTGCGCACTCGACCGCCGAACTGGGCAACGTCGCCCTGCCCTCGGATGCGGAGAAACGTCCCAGAGCGGGACTCGAAGCGATCCAGCGACATTCGAAGTTCAAGCGGATCGGTAGTCCCCGTATGGCCATGCTAATATCCGCACAGCTTGAGCTCCCCTCATAGCCAGGAGCACGCTCTGGAAGGCCGGGCTACACCATTCCTGGGTCTGTTCAAACGGCGCATGGGGAGTTCAGGTCCGGCGCTCGCAGGCAGCTCAACTTCTGCTGTCGCTCGCGGCCCGATATGGCCTCGAGGACCAATTCAATCTCGGGTACCCACAATTGGGTAGCCACTCCGCCTGCGTTAGCACCCCTTTTGCTGACGCTTGCGCGGCGCGACTCGCGGCTATTGTGCCGGGATGAAAATAGCAGTGTTCGGACTTGGTTACGTCGGCATGACGGCGGCCGCTTGCCTCACAAGGGACGGCCACGAAGTCATCGGCGTCGACGTGAGCGATGAAAAGGTGGCGATCGTCAACGAGGGCAGGTCGCCAATCACGGAGCCTGGTCTCGATGAGCTCGTCGGGCGCGCCGTCCGCAAAGGCTTGTTGAGCGCGACGAAGGATGCGAGCGAACATCTCGACGGTTGCGCAATGGCCATCGTGTGCGTGGGAACGCCCAGTGCTCCGGACGGCTCCCACAACATGAGCTTCATCGTTGAAGTGTCCCACCAGATCGCGGCGCTGGTCGGCCCGGCCCGAACAACGACGTTGACGGTCGTCTTCCGCTCCACGGTGAGGCCCGGCACGCTCGAGGAGCTGGTTCTCCCGATTTTCGAGAACGCGTTGAAACACAGGATGGGGCTGGTCGAACTCGTCTACAATCCCGAATTCCTGCGCGAATCCGTAGCGGTCGAGGACTTCTTCCATCCACCGAAGATCGTGATTGGGACGAAGGATGGCGGGCGGTGCGCTGCTCTTGACGAGTTGAACGCAAGAATCGAAGCGCCCGTCTTCTACACGACTTATCGTGCGGCAGAGTTGACCAAATTCGTCGATAATACGTTTCATGCCGTGAAGGTTGCTTTTGCCAACGAAGTGGGGCGCGTTTGCGATAAGCTGGGCATCAGTGCCGCGATGGTTCACAAGATATTCATCTCGGACACGAAGCTCAACATATCGCCATATTACCTGAGGCCAGGCGGAGCATTCGGCGGCTCATGCTTGCCGAAAGACGTTCGTGCGCTCCAATACATCGCAAGTGACGTAGGGGCGCATACTCACGTTGTGGATGCGCTTCTCAGATCGAATGATGCGCACAAGAATTTCCTGTTTGAGAATTGCGTGAGGTCAATCCCGCCGGGCGGCCACGTGCTTATGCTGGGTCTTGCCTTCAAGGAAGCCAGCGACGATCTTCGCGAGAGTCCTAATATCGATCTGGCCCGTAAATTCCTACAGTCGCACATCGACCTCTCGATCTACGATCCTCACGTAGAGCCATCGAAATTGCTGGGTCAGAACCTTGGCTATGCGTTCTCAAATCTGCCCGCGCTCCGCAAGTTGCTAGTTCCAAAATCAACCGCCGAGTCGGAGCAGTTCGATCTTGTGGTCGATACCAGAGGATGGGCGAAGAGCATGTCGTTGCGCACTGGACGAGTCATCGATGTCAATACGCTTTCATGACGAGCGCGGCGCCCGCGACCTTGGTCAAGCGGGTAAGGCGAAACCACCCGGGTCGATCGGCGTCGCGAGCGAACTCCGCGAATGGGCGGTTTCAGAGACTACCTCTGCAGGCTCGACTGCATCGATTCCCTACACGGCGATAGACCGATCGGTTCGGCGCCGGGTGCTTATCATCGTCGAAAACCTTCCAGTGCCCTTCGATCGCCGCGTCTGGTCGGAGGCCACCACACTGGCTCGGCATGGCTATGAAGTGTCCGTCATTTGTCCCAAGGGACCTGGCGCCACGGCCTCGTTTGAGATCATCGAGGGAATTGCCGTCTATCGCCACTGGTTGCCGGGAGAAGGGCGCGGCGTGCTGAACTATGTGGCCGAGTACAGCGCGGCGTTGTTTTGGGAGCTCGTGCTGAGTTTAAGAATTCTAGCAACGCGCGGGTTTGACGTCATTCACGCTTGCAATCCGCCGGATCTCATTTTCGTCGTTGGCGCATTTCACAAATTTCTGTTTGGCAAGTCTTTCATCTACGATCAACACGATATCAATCCGGAATTCTATGAGGCAAAATTTGGACGCCGCGGCTTTCTCTGGCGGGTCCTGGTTCTCCTTGAGCGTCTTACATTTGCATTATCGGACGTATCGATAGCGACAAATAATTCTTTCCGAAAAATCGCAATTGAACGGGGACGAATGAATCCGGACCGCGTGTTCGTTGTACGCTCCGGTCCGAACCTTTCGCGCGTACGGTCACTTCCACCGGATCCTTCCTGGAAGAAAGGCCGGAAATTTCTCGTCGCATATGTGGGCGTTATTGCAAGGCCGGAGGGGATCGATCTGCTGCTTGAATCGATCAGGCACATCCGCAGCCAACGAAACCGCGATGATGTTCAGTTCGTCATTGTCGGGAGCGGCCCTGAACTGGAGGAAGTCAGGAGACTCGCGACGGCCTTTGAGCTGGATGAATTCGTGACGTTCACTGGCCGTGTCGATGATGCGACGCTGTTCACAATACTTTCGACGGCAGACGTCTGCGTGGATCCGGATCGCCCCAACCCGATGAACGATAAATCGACCATGAACAAGACCATGGAGTACATGGCCTTAGGGCGGCCTATCGTCCAATTCGACCTCACCGAAGGGCGCGTTTCGGCGGGCGAGGCATCCCTTTATGTATCGAATACCGACACTGCGGAGTTCGGTGACAAGATACTTGAACTTCTGGATGATCCGATGCGGCGTGCTCATATGGGCGCGTTCGGTCAAAAGAGAATCCACAACGAACTCGCCTGGGACCACGAGGCCGCACACCTTCTAAGCGCCTACGAAAAGGCATTCGATCTGAGAGACTCGCCAAACGCCAATCGGGGCGGTGCCGTACTGGAGTCGAGCCGGCGCGACGGCCCACACTGATGCGGACGGTCTCGCCGCGGACCCGGTCCCTTTTTCCGGGTACGATCGTAGCATAGGTCGAGAGATCCGCGGATGCCCTGCCCCCTGACTCGATCGCTTGTGGAGGTCTCGTAAGAGCCAAATGAGGCAGCTCGCGACAGACGGAATCCTACACGGGATTCATTGGATGGGACTCATGCCGGTGTTCCGCCGAATATTCGCCGGACGAGCGGTCATTGTCATGTTCCATGAAATACAGCGGGATTTCCGCCATGAACTGATGACGGGCACGTCGGTAGATCTCTTCCGACATTCGCTCGATTGGCTCCAGCAGCAAGGATGGAAAATCGTCAGCCTTGATGAATGTTTGCAGGCGCTTTCACGGAACGAACCGAAAGCGCCAAGGTACGCAGTGCTGACGTTCGATGATGGATATCGAGACGTGCTCTCCGTGGCGCTTCCGCTCATGGAGCAGCGCAAGGCGCCATTTACGGTTTACGTACCTACGGGTGCCCCAACTCGCGCCATGAAGTCTTGGTGGATCGGCCTGCGGGAACTCTTTCGCCGAGAGGACCGGGTCACCATCGATGCGATGGAAAGGAGCTTTGCTTGCCCGGACTTTCACAGCAAGCGAGCAGGATTGAAAACGGCAATCCAGTGGGTTCACGGGGACTATCGCCGTTCCGCATTGCTTGAACCAACATTCCGCAAGTACGGTATTTCACTTTCTGCTTTGAACGATGCGTATTTTCTCGACGAGCGAGAACTGCAAGCGCTCTCCCGCCATCCTCTGGCGTCAATTGGGGCGCACACCGCGTCGCATGCGGCACTCGCTACCCTCGACACGTCCTCCGCGCGAGCGGAACTGGAAGACAATCGCATATACCTCGAGACCCTCCTCGAACGACCGGTTCGTCACCTGGCTTATCCCTATGGGAGCGCCGGCGCATGCGGGCCTCGCGAATATCGCCTTGCCGAACAAGGCGGCTTTTCAACAGCGGTGACGACGCGGAAAGGCCACTTGGCCAACGGGAGCCTCGATCGTTTCGCCTTGCCTCGCATCGGCGTCGGCTGCCACTCCGAGGCGCGAATGTCATTTGAGGCCAACCTGAACGGCGTTCACGCGGGCGCACAGGCGCTCATGAAGGCTGTCTCGCTGAGGCGAGATGCGAGTGGATTGGGTGATCAGGCTCCTGCCGCCGAGAAGGCTTCCGGGTGAACAAAATTTTCAAAAGCAGCCTGTTCTACGGCGCGGGTCAGCTCGGACGACTGCCTTTTTGTCGCGTCCGGTTCGCCGGTAGAGCAGCCATTATATGTTTCCATGAGATTCAGCGGGACTGCGCATCGGAACTGATGACCGGGACCTCGGTTTCGCTCTTTGAGTTTTCACTTGATTGGTTGCGACGACAAGGTTGGTCCATTGTCAGCATGGACGAATGTCTTCAGAAGCTGGCAAGCAATGATCGGTCCGGCCGTTATGCGGTTCTGACTTTCGACGACGGATACCGGGATAATGTCTCCGTAGCCCTTCCAATCCTGGAGCGACATAACGCCCCGTTCACGATGTACGTGCCGACTGGTGCCCCAACACGATCCATGCAGTCGTGGTGGTTGGGTTTGCGTCGATTAATTCTCTCGAAAGACAAGATTACAATCGATGCGCTGGGCCGCCAGTTCCAGTGTTCCGACATTCGGAGCAAAATGTTGGCCTTCACGGAGGTGACCCAGTGGGTTCACGAAGATTACCGGCGGGGTGCAATGCTCGCGCCGACCTTCGAACAGAATGGGATTTCGCTCACGGAATTGAATAACGCCTATTTCCTGGACGAGCGCGAGCTCCGCCTTCTTGCACGTCATCCGCTCGCGTCAATCGGCGGCCACACGAGCTCGCACGCAGCGCTTGCGAACCTGGATACGTCCTCGGCGAGAGCCGAATTGGCAGATAACCGCCACTATCTGGAGAATCTCCTCCAATTGTCCGTTCGGCACCTTGCATATCCGTATGGCTCCGTCAGGGCGTGCGGTCCTCGCGAAGAGCATCTGGCGAACGACGTGGGTTTTCAATCGGCGGTGACGACACGACAAGGGCAATTGTACGATCGCAACGTGAATCGCTTCGCACTTCCTAGGATCGGCGTTTACAGTCGATCAGTCTTCATGGCGGGAATGAGCGGTATCGTCGATGTCATGCAGGCGCTACGACAACGGCTTCGCGCCGACCACGCTACTGGACCGCATGATCAATTAACTGAACTTGACGCACGTAATTCACGTTGATCAGATCCGTCCATCCGATCGAGAGCGGCCTTCCGACCGAAGTGCTTCTCGCCCAGATTGCATTAGCCAACTGTGCCGCGGGCTGCCCAGTAGCGGCAGGAAGCGATCTACAAACAGCACGACGTCGATCTCGACCAATCGCGCTTCGTCCCTTTCGGTATTCCTCTTTTCAAGAGTCGGCTCACAGCCGTGAATAGCCCTTAAGAAGTACATCGAAAGATACAGCGTTCGCTATTGGGCAATTGCGATGACAACCGGATCAATGCCTAGTTGATGAGCAACCTTCGACCGCCCGAGGGCTTCCGTTCGTTCGTTTTCTGGAGGAATCGCATCGCGTCTGGAGAAAATGCGGGAGAAGCAGAACCACCCGGCCGATGGTCCGGAGTTCTGAACTCGGATGGTGCACAGGCTGTCAGTCGCACCATTACTTCCGTGAGTAGTCAGGAATAACGTCTTCACATCCCCTGCTCACGATAAGAGATTCCTCCCGATGCAACAAGACCGAGTGCTCCGCGCGTGCCGTCAGCGAGGACATTCCCGGGGACGACTGCCGCAGTCTGAAAAGTCAGGATCTCTTGACGACAGACAATATCTCTTGACGGCAAAGGAGAATCGTCTTGACCGCTTTGCGGATGCCGACCAAGTCGCTGTCGGAGGACGTGGTGTTCTGGCCGGATGACCAGACTGTCGCGCATTCGCAACTGACCGCCTTCAGGCGATGGTGTGAGGTCCGGACCGGGCGATCCCTGCCCGATCATGCTGCGATGGACCGATTCTCGGTGGCAGAGTTCCGAAGCTTCTGGCGCCTCTTCCTGGAGTGGTCCGATCTGCCTCGCGACGGTACGCTCGACCCGGTCTGTGTCGGCGATGCCTGCGAGACCGCCCGCTTCTTCCCGGATCTCCGCCTCAACTATGCCGAGTGCCTCCTCGCCGGCAGTCCCGATCAGCCGGCCCTTATGGCCTATCACGCTGGCGGCAGCCGCGACCGGTTCACCCGGGGCGAACTGCGCGTCGCCGTCGCCCGCCTGGCCACGTCGCTACAGCGACTGGGTGTGCGTGCAGGTGACCATGTTGCGGCGATCGCACGCAACAACGCCGAAGCAGTCATTGCCGCCCTGGCTACCGCTGCCATTGGCGCGACCTTCGCCAGCTGCGCACCCGATATGGGCGTGCCCGCCATCCTCGCGCGGTTCGCCCCTCTCGAGCCCGTGGTGCTGTTCGGCTGCCTCCGGGCGGAACTTTGGGATCAGGGCGTCCCCGTCGCAGAGCGCGTTGCTGGTGCTGCAGCCGGCCTGCAGAGCCTCGCCGCAATCATCGCGCTGGATAGCGGCTCACTTCCCGCCGGCGAGCAGACTGTGCCTCTGCACCGGCTTGACGACCTGCTCCGCGACGCCGCTGGCAGCGAGGACAGCTTCGAATGGCTGCGTCATCCGTTCAACCAGCCGCTGTTCACGATGTTCTCCTCCGGCACCACGGGCGCGCCGAAGTGCATCCAGCACGGCGCCGGCGGCACCCTGCTGGAGCATGTGAAGGAGCACCGGCTGCATTGCGATCTCGGGCGGGGCGACAAGCTGTTCTTCCAGACCTCCTGCGGCTGGATGATGTGGAACTGGCAGCTCTCGGCACTCGCCTCCGGCGTGGAGCTCGTGCTCTACGATGGGCCGCTCGAAGGGCCGGACACCTTCTGGCGGATCGTTGCCGAGGAATCCGTGACCGTGTTCGGCACCAATCCTGCCTATCTGCATTTTTGCGAGAACGCTGGCTTCGCCCCGGGCCGTGTGTTCGACTTTTCCGCCCTGCGAGCGGTGCTCTCCACCGGATCCATCCTGTATGCCCGCCAGTACGACTGGGTCCGTGACCAGGTGAAGGCGGCGATGCCGCTGCAGTCGATCTCGGGCGGCACCGACATCATCGGCTGCTTTGTACTTGGGAATCCGAACTTGCCCGTCCAACGCGGCGAAGCACAGTGCCGCAGCCTCGGCCTCGATGTCCGCTCACTGCCACCATCTGACGATCCCAGGGCGCCGATTGGTGAGCTGGTCTGTGCCAACCCTTTTCCCTCACGACCCCTTGGCTTTCATGGCGATGCCGACGGCACTCGCTTCCATGCCGCCTATTTTGCCCAGAACCCCGGCTTCTGGACGCACGGCGACCTGATCGAGACTACGCCGCATTGCGGTTGGCGGCTGCATGGCCGCTCCGACGGGGTGCTCAATGTGCGCGGCATCCGCATCGGCACCGCGGAGATCTACCGCATCCTCGGTGACATCGAGGAAATCCTCGAGGCGATGGCGGTCGAGCAGCAGGCTAAGGAGGAGCCCGGCGGCTCGCGCATGGTTCTCCTTGTCGTGCTACGCGGAGGCCTGATTCTCGACGACGCGCTGGCGAAGCACATCCGCTCGGAGCTGGCACGCTGCGGCAGCCCGGCGTTCGTGCCGGCGCGCATCGCACAGGTCGCGGCGGTGCCCGTCACCTTCAATGGCAAGCGGTCCGAGGCTGCGGCGCGCGATGCGGTAAATGGCCGGCCTGCACAAAACCGTAGTGCACTACAGAACCCGGAGTGCCTCGATGTCATCGCCAAGCATCCGGTTCTCCGGTCGCCTCACGCAGCCATCAAGGCACCGCCGAGGTCGGCACTGGGCCGTGCGGCAATCCCGGCCGGCGACCGACTACGGCGCGAGTTGCAGGCGATTTGCGAGCGCGTGCTTGGCGTCTCGCACATCGGCTGGTCCGATAGTCTCATTGGCTTCGGCGCCGATTCACTCGCACTGGTGAACCTTCTGCTCGAGATCGAGGACTATGCTGGACACCCCCTGCCCCTCTCGGTCTTGCTGTCGGCGCCATCGATCGAAGGCCTGGCTACGGCTCTGTCCATGGGCGTGGAGGCCATGTCTGCGCAGCAGGCTGGTCAGCCGGGCCCGCATCTCCGTGCCATGGATCCGGCGGACCGCGATCCGGTCTGCCGCTTCCTCGAGGAAACCTTTTGCGAGTCGGGACTCAAAGCAGCCACCTGGCGTCAGCTGTTCGACCACAACTGGTCCGATCATGGGCCCGGTTTCGTGCTCATCGACGGAAACGCAATCGTCGGCTTCATCGCCACCATTGCCGCCCCGCGACAGGTAAACGGCGAGGCAGCCCTGGTCTGCAACGTCTCCTCCTGGTCCGTGCACCCGAAGTACCGCGGCTGGGGCATGGCACTGCTGGCTGCCGTGCTAGAGGACGAGAGCATCACCTACACGGCCTTCACCCCCTCGCCGACCTCCTGGGCTGTCCTCGCGGCGCAAGATTTCATGCCGTTGGGCGCGCACAGGATCGTCATGCCGCCATTACTACAGCCCGAGACGCTGTTCGGGTCGACCCGGCCGGTCATCAGCTTCGATCAGGCCGCGATCCGCGAGCGGCTGACCAGCGAGCAACGACAGATCTTTGACGATCATGCGCGATATGATTGCCTCCAGCTCACCGTCAGCGACGGGCCCGACCATGCCTATTTGGTGGTGAAGCGCCGTCTCGCTTCGAAGCGACGGCGACGGGCTCTGCCAGCGCGGATCCCGTATTCGGACATTCTGTATTGCAGTGCCCCCGAGCTGCTGGCGCGGCATCTCGAACGTGTCAAGCTGGCGATCCTGCGCCGGCAACGGACCGCGGCGCTCGTTGCCGAGGCGCGGCTCTTTCCGGTCCGCCCACGGGGCCTGCTGCTCCCGATGCAAACCTGCTACCGTTCCCCGCTGCTCCCGGCCGGCGACCTCGACAGGCTGTATTCGGAATTCGTGCTCCTGCCCATCTGAGGCCAGGGGCGTAGAAAGTCCCGCCGTTCTCAATTGCTCAAAATTGACATCGAACGCGCCGCTGCTCAATCGCACAAAGGCGAATAGTACACGCCAAATGACGCAATAAGGACACGCGTTACGGATCGGGCCAAGAACGGGCTCGCTCGAGATACAGAATAGCGCGACCGGCAAAGACGCCCAAGACGCCACCTGCAATCTTTTGGACTCCATCAAGGACTCGCGCGTGGCGATCCGGCGTAAGCAATTGCAGAACTTCAAGCGAGACCGCCGTGGCGAGTACAAAGATCAGGACGGCAGGGATACGTCTTGGATAAGCCAGGCAGAAGAGCGCGCCGAAAACCATGAACGCCGCGACATGTTCAACATTCGCGGAGATCAGCAAAGTTGGCCTATCTCGAAGAGGAGACAGGGTGGCGTAGGCAATAAAAAACAAGGAAGCCCAAGCGGCAGTCCTGAGGAGGCGTTTTGGTGGCATTTCGGCCTTGCTCGCAGTGAACAATTCTGCTGCTCCTCGCCCGCTCCCGCCGAGCCGGGCCAATCCAACGGATCGGAGCAAATTCAGCATACGATAACATATGAGGGCACCGTCACACCAAAGCGGGCGCATTACCTCTTTTTCGTCAGTTTGCCCCGCCGCAAGCAGCGTATCGACTAATAGCTGCACGGGAGAAAGGAAGCGAACGGCCACAAGCCTTCCCGGCAAAGCTCGGCGACGTCGATCGCAAGGAGCCATTCGATGGCGGATCTCGGCGCGAGGCCTGCGAAGACCCCGAGCTCAAATCACGAAACCACTCGTCGCAAACCTTGAGCGCCTCACGTCTCCGTTGATTGTCCACCACTCTAACCAGAAAGGGGTAAGCAGGTCCTCCATGCGAGTTATAGGATTCGCTCACAGGCCGTGCGCATAATGACACATCTGTAACAAGCACATTACCATGCGACGGATCATTGCAAATGGGCCGCAGGGTTACCTGCCTACGCTGGGACGATCCACGCTCCCGTGGATGACGGCCGCTGTGCTCTTGATTGGGGGCACGTTGGACACGCATGCGTCCCCCGATCGAGCGCGGCACCAGGCGGACGCAAGATACGGAACGGCTTCCGACAATCTCGATTTTCGCAGAATGGCGGGTCGTATTGAGTTTGTGGCGTCGCCGCTGCACCGCGACGACACTGACAAATCCATGCAGGTCGCGCAAGCAACGACGATCGATAAAGGAGGACTCGAGCAGCCTCCCGAATTGGAACTTCGCGGACCGGAGTCGCTGCTCCGTGACCTCACCCTCGCGCGACGCGATATCGAGCTGCTGCAGCACTTCGAACAGGAACACGACCGCGCCGAACAGCTGGAGCAGGCGCTTGCGGCCGCGCAACGCGATCTCGAGACTCAGACAGCGCTCGCAGCAAAGGCGAGCAACGAGGTCACCGAGCTGAAGCAGGCGGCGACGGGCGGCTCCATGGAGTTGCAGAAATCCCTGCAACAGGAGCGGGACCGGACCAACCAGCTGGAGCAGGCGCTCGCGGCCGCGCGACGCGATGTCGAGACTCAGACGGCGCTCGCGACAAAGGCGAGCGATGAGGTCACCGAACTGAAGCAGGCGGCGAA
>NZ_JBBIAR010000003.1:159103-209373 GCF_054185165.1 Bradyrhizobium sp. UFLA05-109
GTCGAGACTCAGACGGCGCTCGCGACAAAGGCGAGCGATGAGGTCACCGAACTGAAGCAGGCGGCGAAGGGTGGCTCCACGGAAATGCAGAAATCCCTGCAACAGGAGCGGGACCGGACCGGCCAGCTGGAGCAGGCGCTTGCCGCCGCGCGACGCGATGTCGAGACTCAGACGGCGCTCGCGACAAAGGCGAGCGATGAGGTCACCGAACTGAAGCAGGCGGCGAAGGGTGGCTCCATGGAGTTGCAGAAATCCCTGCAACAGGAGCGGGACCGGACCGGCCAGCTGGAACAGGCGCTTGCCGTCGCGCGACGCGATGTCGAGACGCAGACGGCGCTCGCGACAAAGGCGAGCGATGAGGTCACCGAACTGAAGCAGGCGGCGCAGGGTGGCTCCACGGAGATGCAGAAATCCCTGCAACAGGAGCGGGACCGGACCGGCCAGCTGGAACAGGCGCTTGCTGCCGCGCGACGCGATGTCGAGACGCAGACGGCACGCGCGACAAAGGCGAGCGATGAGGTCACCGAACTGAAGCAGGCGGCGAAGGGTGGCTCCACGGAAATGCAGAAATCCCTGCAACAGGAGCGGGACCGGACCGGCCAGCTTGAACAGGCGCTTGCTGCCGCGCGACGCGATGTCGAGACTCAGACGGCACGCGCGACAAAGGCGAGCGATGAGACCGCCAAACTGAAGCAAGCCGCCGAAGGCAACGCCGCGGAGTTGCAGAAATCCCTGAAGCAAGAGCGGGATCGGGTCGGTCAACTCGAGCAGGCGCTGGCGGTGGCGACACGCGACGTTGACGCGCAGACAGCGCTTGCGGCAAAGGCGGGCGCCGAGGTCACCCAGCTGAAGCGGGCCGCGGAGGATCACTCCGTAGAGTTGCAGAAATCCCTGCAAAAGGAGCGGGATCGGGCCGGTCAGCTCGAGCAGGCGCTTGCGGTCGCGCGACGAGATATCGATGCGCAGACGGCGCTAGCGGCAAAGGCGGGCGACGAAGTCGGCAGGCTGACGCAGGCCGCAAAAGCTGGCGCCGAGGAGAAGAGACAATCGGTTCAGAAGGAGCACGAGAGAGCCGATGCGTTGGCGCAGGATCTCTCGATGGCACGCAGCAAGATCTACGCGTACGAAGCTCAAGCGGCCAAAGCCAGCGAGGAAGCGACGCAGCTCAAACAAGCGGAGGCGAGCAAGACCGCCGACTTGGGGCAATCGCAGCAACGAGAGCGCGAGCGAACTGAGCAGCTGGCCCGGGATCTCGCGAAGGCAAACCGCGATCTCGACGCGGAGACCAAGCGCGCATCCAAAGCGAGCGAGGAAGTCGCACGGATGAAGCAGGCCGGAGAGCGAGACTCGGCCGAGCTACGCAGCCTGTTGCAGCGTGAGCGCGAGCGCGCCACGGGACTGGAAAAGGAGCTCGCGTCGGCGCGTCAAGGCAACGACGCACTTGTGTCGAAAATCTCCTCGGCTGCGTCTCCGCCGCTGGCTGCCACCGCCAAGGCCGTGCGCGAGGAGCCGCCGTCAGAGCCGGCACGGCCAATCCAGAGCCGACCCGTCCAAGATAAGTCGGTCCAAGACAAACCGGTCAGAGACAAGCCAGTCCAAGATAAGGCCATAGCGGCGCGCAGCCAGGGCGATGCCCAGGTCAATCCTAACGCAACGGTGCAAGCGGCGAAACTGGTCGCGCGCGCGAGCGCATTGCTCGGACAGGGAAACATCGGCGCGGCACGGATCGTGCTGGAGCGCGCCGCTGAGATGGGCAGTGCGCAAGCAAGCTTCGCGCTCGCGGAAACCTACGATCCGCTGGTCCTTCCAAATTTCGGAACATATGGAACGAAAGGCGATCCCACTAAAGCGCAAAGTCTTTATGCGCAGGCCGAAGCTGGAGGCATCAAGGAAGCCAAGGCGCGACTCGAGGCGTTGCGTCGGTAGCATCGTCTTGTTCGGCGCTTCTCCAAGCCGACCATGCGCGATCAAGCATTGAAAGTGCCGATACTGATACAAGCATTTTTAGAGGAGCTGGTTGATGAAAAGGTTTTTAGGATTGCGTCGGCTGCTCTTGCTCGCGGCACTCACACCGTTCCTCCTGGCCATTCAGCCTGGGGCTGATGCGCAGCCGCAAAACAAGCCTCACAAGGTTCGCCTGTCACGGCCCGAGCCTCCGCAGGCAAAGCCTGAGGTGATCTCCATGAACGCCTGGACGGTAGGCCTGGCCGGAGGTCTGCTCGAGGGCGCGCCGATCCGTCTGGCGGCAGAGATCGCCCGTGTGGTCGATGATGGGGATAACCTGCACGTTCTTCCGGTCGTCACCCGCGGGGCCACGGAAAACGTGAATTCCCTGCTCTATTTGCGCGGCATCGATGCGGCGATCATCAATTCCGACGCGCTCGAGGAATACAAGAGCCAGGTTCCGGACATCCAGCGACGAATTGCCTATGTCCTGAATCTGTTTCCGTCCGAGCTGCAGATCCTCGTTCGACCGGAGATTCGGAGCTTGAACGATCTCGCCGGCAAGAAGGTCAATTTCAATACGCAGGGCACCGCAGCGGCCTATTCGGGGCCGCTGATCTTCAGCCGCCTCAACATCGACGTGGAAAAGACGTTCATTCCACACCAGATCGCGCTCGAGCAGATGCGCAAAGGCGAGATGTCAGCCGTCGTCTTCATTACATCGAAGCCGGTGGATGCTTTCGTGAAGGGCCGTTGGGAGCCAGGCTTCAAGTTCCTGCCCGTCCCATACGAGAGCAAGTTCGAGGATTACTATCTTCCCGCCACCCTCGATAGCACCGACTATCCTAATTTGATCAAGCAGGGCGAACGGGTTTCGACGATCGCCGTGCCGACCGCTCTGGTCGCCTTCAACTGGCCGGCCAACTCGAACCGTTCCGAGCGCGTCGCGCGCTTCATCGACCATTTATTCTCCCGGATCGACAGATTGCAGGGTCCGGGTTTTGATCCAAAGTGGAAATCCATCAACCTCGCTGCGACGGTTCCGGGTCTCACGCGCGTCCCTGCTGCGCAGGCGTGGCTGGATCGTCAACTCCGCACAACACGTGCATCACAATGAAACGCGCCGCGATTCTGCTTATCGCACTCGGGGCTACAGGCGGTGTTGCGTTAGCCCAGGATCAGACCGCGCAGCTCCGTTCCTGCCTTCAGAAGGAACACGCGGATCGTCTGGGATGTCTGGATAAATTGACGCGAACCGCCCAGCCACAGCAACGCCAGACACGCGAAGACGACTGGATCGTCAGCCAGACCACCTCACCCGTAGATTACTCACCGATCGCAACCGCTACCACATCGTCACGCAGCGCGACCGACGAATTGGCGATGCAGTTATCGATACGCTGTCGCGCCGGCCGGACGGAGCTGGCGCTCGCGGGCTCCGGCATCTCCCGCGAGGGCGGTGATGATACAATTTCCTATCGCGTGAACGATCGCCCGGCGGTGCAGGTGGCTGCCGCCGTGCCGGCATTCGGTCCTGGCGTTGCCTTCGCCGGGGACGTTGTTCGCCTGCTGCAGTCGCTTCCGGATGGCGGCGACCTCATTGTTCTCCTCTCCCCTCGGGGCGGGACCGCCCATGACGGAACGTTCTCCCTCGCCGGGATAGACGCGGTGCGCGCGAAGATGGCCGCGGCGTGCAAATGGCCGCTCGCCATCGCGACACCGAACCGTTGATGGTATGCAGATTGATTTTGTTCGATGGAGACGCAAAATGATCGAGTTTCATCACGTTGCAAAAGCGGTCGCGATGGGAGCGATCGCCATTCTGGTGTCCGCGTCGTTTGCGGCCGCCGAGCAGGGCGGAAACTACTGGACGCCGACAGACGGGCAACCCGTCGTGCATAAGGCGAGCCACGCGAGGCACCACATAGCCAAGCGAACGACGTCGACGCGGACGCGATCCGCGCTTGCGCGTATGGACGACCCCTCCGCAACGAAGAAAGAACATCACCTGATCCTGCAGGTGAATACCAACGACGCCGCCGCGATGAATCTCGCGCTCAACAACGCAACGAACGTGGCTCAGTATTACAAGGGCTCTGGCGAGAAAGTGAAGATCGAGGTGGTCACGTTTGGGCCCGGCCTGAACATGTTGCGTGAAGACACCTCGCCGGTAAAGGCGCGCATCGAGGAGATGGCCCTGAGCACCCCCGAGGTTTCGTTCAAGGCCTGCGGCAACACCCAGGAGAAAATGCAGAAGGCCGAAAACAAGAACATACCGATCGTTCGGCAGGCCGAGGTCGTGAAGTCAGGCGTGGTGCGCGTGATGGAGTTGCAGGAGAAGGGCTGGACCTACGTCAAGCCGTAAGCCGGACAGATCGGCCATCCATCGCAATTCGGCCTCGGCCATTTGGCACGGCCATAGAGCCGTGCCGTGTTGATGGCGCAAGTATCACCGAGCGCGCCGAACGAGGAAAATTGATGATGAAGCCTCAAAGCGCGCGGACAACCGCACCTACCTGAGGTCCTCAAACCGGGCCAAAACCAGACGCTGTATGACAGCAAACACCATTGCGGCCGAAACCCCGAACATGAGCACTCCGTTCGTTGCCTCGAGCGGACCCAGCAATCGCCATGTCGGAGTAAGCAGCAGATCCCCATAACCCAATGTCGTGTAGTTGACCGCCGAGTGGTAATACGCGGCTCCAACCTCCTGAAATTCTCCACAGAAGAGAAGCAGGGCAGCCCATAAAGCTATCGCGATCAGATGTGCTACAAACGCAAATGAGATCACTAGCGCAACGATCGAGAGGTCGACCAAAGCGCCTGAGCCCGTGCGTCCGAGCTTCCTCTCGTGACGAAAGAGGTTTATCGACGCGACCAAAGTCAGCGCATGGATGAAAATCGTACATCCGACCGCGCCTGCACCGGCGATCAATGGATATAGTATTGCGAATTGATGGGCTTGCGTCACTTCGAGTCTCTCCGACGGAGAGGGATGCATCAACCCTAAGTCAAGCGTGTGCCGACATCAGCCAGTATCGTCGGATCACACTGATGATCGCGACGACGAAGAATGCCAACACGACGCCCTGGACGACGGTGAACGGCAACTCGGCTGGGGGCACGCTTGGCGCCAGCGCATGCAGCGCCGGCACTTTCAGGAAGGACTGGATCACCAGCACGAATACGTTGAGATAAAGCGAGACCAGCGCGGTCAGCGCGTAAATCCAGCGCCAGGAGCCGGCGAGCTTCATGCCGTAAAGCGCAAAGCAGGCGATCGCCAGCAGAACCAGCGAGAGAATGCCGATCATATGGGACGGCAACAGCTTTTCGAACAGCAGCGGTGGAATCAGAAACCCCGAAGCGCTCGTCAGGATGGTGAATGCAAGGAAGATCGCGGTGAGACCCGGCATCCGCTTCGAGCCGAGCATCCCGAACATCACGATCAGGCCCGCCACGATGGCAATCAGGCTGATGATCACATGGACCATCGTGAACATCGCCAAGCTCATACCCAATATCATGACAAGTCTCCGAAGCAGAGCACATGGTTCTGGCAGTCGCCGGAGCTCGGCGGCCTGCCGTGATGAAGGTCAATGAGCTGGGCGGGCTCCCGACCGCCGCGCGCTCATGCATCGCAGCAAACATCTATCAATTTGCCGCTGGCTTCATGTGCTTTGGTTGTAACAACTACTGTGCGGGCACGAGCGCCGGCGCGCCCTTGTTCTTGATCAAGACCACCAGGAATTTCGCTGGCTTTGTATCGCTTGCGTTCCGGTCGACGACATGAACGTCGTTTGGACCTTCGTAGAAGCTCTGTCCTGGTGTCAATGTCACCGGTTGTCCACCCTTCACTTGCATCACGACGGAGCCCTCCAGCACGTAGACAAACGCATGGGCATTGTGCCGGTGAATGGCGCTCGATCCGCCGGGCGCATGCTCGACCGTGATCATCAGTGCTTCCCTGCCGGGGCTTTCCGGAAGATCCTTGGACATGAGTGGCGTGACCTTAGGCTCCTCAGCCACCGCCGTGCCGGTCATGAAGCACAGCAGAGCCAACGCAGCGAGTTTGTTTGTCATAGTCGCCTCTTTCTTTCGTTGTTCGAGGCCCGCTCGTAACAGAGCGGGCCTACTTGCGATGCGGGATCAGGCCGCTGCCTGTGAGCGGCGGATCCATTCGTCCAAACCGATGCGGCCGAGGCGTGCCTCGCCCAATGGCACCAGCGAGTGCTCGTCGACCCGGCCGCCCCAGTATCGGGCCTCGGGATCGCTCACGACCTCGCGCGGGTCGCCAACCGCCTTCAGGTAGCGGGCAATGATTTTGTTGAACGGTGCGCGCTCCGGGCCGGCGATCTCCACGATGCCGCTTCGCGGCGGCGCGAGTGCCACGTCGGCAACATTGGCAGCAACGTCATCCGCCGCGATCGGCTGGAACAAGATCGGCGGGAGCCTGACTTTGTTTCCATCCGAACTTGAATCGGCGATGCCGCGGAGAAATTCCAGGAACTGGGTCGCGCGGACGATCGTGTATGGGACGCCGGATGACTTGATCAGTTTCTCCTGGGCGACCTTGGCGCGGAAATAGCCATTGTCTGTCCGGTCGGTGGCGACGATCGATAGTGCAACATGGTGCCGGACATTCGCTGCGACCTCCGCCGCGAGCAGGTTGCGGCCCGAGGTCTCGAAGAAGTCCAGCACCGCCTTGTCTTCGAATGAAGGCGAATTGGCGAGGTCGATCACCACCTGTGTGCCCGCCATGGCCTGCTTGAGCCCCTCGCCGGTGATGGTGTTGACACCGCTTTGAGGCGAGGCGGCCACAACCTCGTGGCCGCCCCGGCGCAGAATGGCGACGGTCTTCGAGCCGATCAGGCCAGTGCCGCCGATCACGACGATCTTCATGTTTGATTCTCCGTTGTCACGAGACGCTTGATTTCTGTGTTGCTGCCCTGACCCAGCGAGCGGTCAGTAGTCCCAGATGGCCGGGACCCAACGAAAGGCGTCACCGGCGACCGCCACATGGCCGACGGACGGGAACGGCATATGAGTGGCCACCAGCAGTTCGCGGTTCGCAGCCAGCTCCCGCAAAAGACGGACTCGGGCGCGGGCCGCCTCCTCGGGGTCGTGTTCGAAGCCGTTGTGCCAGTCGGGGTGTTCGAACCCGACCGTGAACACGAGGTCGCCGGCGAATGTCAGCCGGTCGCCGCCGGACGCCACGCGGACCACGCTGTGCCCGGGGGTGTGGCCGCCGGTGCGACAGACTTTGACCCCCGGCGCCACCTCGCACTCGTCCTCGAACGTCCGAAACTTACTGCGGTACTCCTTCAAGAACCGCTTGGCCGATTGCCGAAGCGCATCCGGGAAACCTTCCGGCATGGAGACGCGGGAGAAATCGGGCGCCTCCCAGAACTTGACCTCGGCGGCCGCCACGTGGATCCGCAGGTCCGGACGCAGCCTCTCCTTCACGCCTTCGACGAGCAACCCGCCGACATGGTCCATATGCATGTGGGTCAGCACCACGTCGGTCACGGACGAAAGATCGATGCCGGCGGCCTCCAATCGGTGGACCAACTGTCCGGCCTTCGGCAATGGGAACTCCACCCCCATCCCGGCGTCGACGAGGATGGTCCGGCCGCCGCTGCGCACCACGACCACGTTCAGCGCCCAATCGAACGCGTCCGGCGGGAGGAAATTGTCCTTTAGCCAAGCCGCCCGGGTGGCCGGGTCGGCGTTGTGCGCCAACATCGCGCCTGGCAACGTTAATACGCCATCGCTGACCACCAGCACGTCGATGTCGCCGATCTGCAGCGCATAGCGCGACGGAACCAACTCGTCGGGCCTCGGTTTAACGGAGTTCGAGGTGTAGTCCAGGCTCATGTTTGTCTCCTCCTGAGTGTTGCGGATCATCTCATTCATCTTGAAAACTCCTGCGTTCGACCTTCGCGCTTGATCGCGGGCCGCGCTTCCCGCGTGGGAAGCGTGGTCAATGCTGGTGAGGTGTTCAGAGACCGGTGACACGCTCATTGCTGGTCTGTCACTGTGATGGTCTATCGAACTTGACCTGCGACTGCGCCAGAGCGATTGCCGTCACTATAGAGCGATTGCTGCTATCGCATGCACCTCCGCCAAGCGGGCAAGCGGATATGCCGTCCGATTGTGACCGAAACGACTGTCTGTGAGGCGCGCCGCACCCACCGAGGGCAAGCATATGTCGCACGCTTGGATGACTACGGCCGCTTGACGGACGTGCGTTCGCCACCACAGACTGGCCTCTACAGGTGGCATTGGGGCCCCGTATGTCAGACCTTTCGGACGTCACCAGGAGGCTTGTGGCTGTCTTCGCGGCAGACGTGGAGGGCTACAGCCGGCTCATGGGTGTCGATGAGGTCGGGACGCTCAAGGGTCTCACTGAGCGCCGCGCGATCCTCGATAGGCTCATTGGGGAGCACAGGGGCCGCATAGCCAACACGGCGGGTGACAGTGTGCTCGCCGAGTTTCGCAGTGCGGTGGACGCCGTCCAGTGTGCCGTGGATGCGCAGGTCGCCTTAGCCGAGGCTAACGCCAGCCTCTCGCCTGGTAGCCGCATCGCCTTCCGCATGGGGGTTCATATTGGCGACGTGATGGTCCGGGCTGGCGACTTATTTGGGGACGGCGTGAACATCGCCGCTCGCATGCAGTCCATTGCCAAGCCCGGAGGCGCGTGCATCTCCGGTGCGACATATGAACAGGTGCGCAAGGTCCTGCCGATGACCTTTGTGGACCTTGGTGTTCAGCAGGTGAAGAACATCCAAGAGCCGATCAGGGCCTATGAGGTGGGTGCGCCGAATGTCGAGGCTGAGACCCCGCCTCCGATACCAGACAAGCCCTCCATCGCCGTGCTGCCGTTCGAGAACATGAGCGGCGATCCCGAGCAGGAGTATTTTGCCGATGGGATGGTCGAGGAAATCATCACCGCGCTGTCGCGTTTCAAATGGTTGTTCGTAATCGCCCGCAATTCGAGCTTCACCTTCAAGGGCCAAGCCGTCGATATAAAGGAGGTCGGACGCAGGCTCGGCGTGCGCTACACCCTTGAGGGGTCGGTACGCAAGGCGGCAGAAAGGGTTCGTATCACAGGCCAGTTGATTGATGCTGTGACGGGCGCGCACCTATGGGCGGACAGGTTCGAGCGTGACCTGACCGATATTTTCGCTCTGCAGGACGAAGTCACCGTCGCGGTTGTCTCGGCCATTCAACCAAGATTGCTGCAGACAGAAATTGCTATGGCCACCCGGCGGCGACCGGAGAACCTCACCGCCTACGATTTTTTTCTGCGCGCGATGTCGCAGTTTTACCTGACGACCCGCGAAGGGTTGGCAGAGGCGATAAGGCTGGCTCATCGCGCTTTGGCGTTGGACCCAGGGTTCGGCCTGGCCGCTGCCCTCGCAGGTGCCGGTCACATGCAAAACGTCCTTTTGGGCTATGCGGTCGATCCTCAATTCGACAGGGAGGAGGCAATTCGGCTTCTTCGCTTGGCATTGAGCATCAACGATGATGATCCGGATGCGATAGCAGTGGCTGCGGTGACATCGGCTTACATGGTCGGCGATCGTGAAAGTGAAATTGAAATGGCTGACCGGGCGGTCGAGCTCAACCCAAATTCATTTGTGGCATGGAGCTGCAGAGGCCAGGTCTATAGAATTGCAGGGTTGCCCGAGGAAGCGATTCCCAGCTTTGAACGGGCCATTCGCATGAGCCCGGTAGACCCGCGGCTGCACCTGATGCTTGCCGGTATGGGGCAGGCCCTGATTGAGCTTCGTCGCTTTGACGAGGCTATCGCCGCGGGGAAAAAAGCCCTTCGTCAGTTGCCCTCCTTTTCGGGGGCTTACTGCTGCCTCGCGTCCGCTTTAGCCCATCTCGGACGTGACGCTGAAGCTCGCGAGGCGGCAGCGCATTTGCTTGAGGTCGATCCCGACTTCACGATATCGGCTTGGATCGCCCGGGGTGGCCAAACAAACGCGACGCTTATGTTGGAAGGGCTTCGGAACGCGGGGTTGCCCGCATGACCCCGGCCTTTGCAACCGGGTGCACCGCGCCAGATCTGCCACGTATCCGCTGAACTTCAGAAGACGTCTCCGTTTTTGTGACGGATGGCTGATTGGCTTCGGGGCGCAGCGCGGTCCGGCCGCCGTCGACTGAGATCGCGATGCCGGTGATCTGCGGCTCCTCGGCCCGAGGTGACTGCGCAGGGTGCATATACCGGTGCAGGCCGATCTTGATCGTAACCAGCACGGGTGCGGCGAATACAAAGAGCAGAGCGACCGCATTGAACGCCGTGTCAAAGGCGATCACGGTGGACTGATCGATCACCGTCCGGTCCAGGAGACTGATGGCGGCCCGGCCGGCCATCGCGTCCATTCCTCTTGTGGCGAGCATCGCCGCCGTCGCGGTCAGCCGCTCGCCGACGGCAGGAACGCCTGATATGACGTTGGCGCCGAGCACGGTCAAATTGGCGGCGACGTTGTGCTCGATCAACGTCTCTAGGCCAGCGACGCCAACGAGACCGCCAAGCAATCTCCCCGTATTGAAGAGACCGATGCCGGCCGCGCGGTTGCGTTCGTTGAGGTCACCGAATGCGATCAGGGTGATCGACAGGAATAGGCAGCCAAGGCCGAGGCCCCGCAACAGGATGGCGGCCATCATGTCGTGCGCGCCGCTTTCACTGGTCGAGCCGGACAACATCCACATCGCCACCATGATCATCAGGATGCCGAAGGGAACCGTGGCGATCGGAGGAACGCGACGAACCTGCATCAGAAGTGCGGCGGCCAGGAGGGTGACAACGAAGAACGCGCCGCTTGGCAGCAAGAGAAGCCCGGCGTCGGTCGGCCTGAAGGCGAGAACGGATACGGCAAAAGACGGGATCAGGAATGCGCTGCCGAACAATGCGGCGCCAGCGACAAAACTGACGACGAAGGCGAAGCAAAAATCTTCGCAACCGAACAGGGTGAAGTCGAGCAAGCCGCGCCCCCTGATCAGCACTTGCTGGCCAAGAAATGCCAACAGAGCGGCTGCGCCGATCACGGTCAGCCAGAGGATGCCGGGTTCGGCGAACCAGTCCCATCGGCTGCCCTGGTTGAGGACATAAGTGAAGCAGAAGAGTGCGACTGAGATCAGTGTCAGCCCGATCCAGTCAAACGGGCGGCGCACCTGCGCAACGGGCTTCGGGTTGTCAGCGATCAACAGCAGGCCGGCAGCCGCCAGCGCCACCGGGACAACGCTGAAGAAAATCCACGTCCAGGACCGGGCATCGATCAACCATCCTTGCAAGGCAGGAGCGATCGTCGCGGGAGCGACGACGGATCCCATCGCAAACAAGGCTTGCAGGAGTGGTTGGTGGGATCGCGGATAGGCGTGAAAGATCATCGCCTGGCCTGCGACCAGCAGGATGCCGCCGGAGAAGCCCTGCACGATGCGGAGCGCGATCAGCAGGTCGAGCCGGGGTGTGACGATGGTAATGCCGCAAGTGGCGCCCATGATCAGCGTTGAGCCGATGATCAGGCGGCGCGGATCGACACGGTTCATCAGCGAGGGAGCGGTCATGAAGGCGATAAGTTTCAGCGCGGTGTATCCGACGTCGAGCCAGGCAAACTCATCGGGCGTTACATGGGTGTCGCCGATGATGTAGCCGCGCCCGAGCGACAGGACGGTGCCTGCGATCGCCTCCGTCAGCGTGGCCAGCACGATGCCTGCGACGAACAGGGCTCCTGCCGCAGATCGCTCGGCGCGCGGCGCAAAGGCGATGACCGCGCTCATGAGCCACTCTCCCGATCGATGTCGACGCGCGCCGACAGGCCCGGTACAAGCCGGCCGGGCAAAGGATTGTTGGTGAAGCGGATCTTCACTGGCACGCGCTGAACGACGCGAACGAAGTTTCCCGTTGCATTGTCGGCAGGGAGCATGCTGAAGGCGGAGCCGCTGCCGGGCGCAAAGCTGTCCACCACGCCGTCAAGCGTCGTGTGGCTGTAGCCGTCGACGATGATGCGGACGCGCTGGCCGGGCCGGATATGCTCGACCTGGGTCTCCTTGAAATTCGCCACGACCCACACATCCCTGACCGGAACGATATCGAGCAACGAGGCGCCCGGAGCGACAAGGCGGCCGATGCGGACCTGCCGGTTGCCGATGACGCCGTCGACCGGTGCATGCACGATGGTGTTGTCGAGATCGATTTGCGCAAGATCGCGAGCGGCCTCTGCCTGCGCCACCGCAGCCACGGCGGCTTCGCGCTGGCTGGCGAGGACGGCGATGCGCTGCTTCTGGGCCTCAATTGTTGCCACCGCCGCGGCGACGGCCGCCTCTGCTTTCGACAGCGCCGCGTCGCTTTCATCGACCTGGGCCTGGCTGACGGCATTGGTGCGGATGAGTTCGCGGCGACGATCGGAGGCCTTGGTGGCCAGATTCATCTCGGCCGCGCTCGAACGCTTTTGCGCTTCAGCCTGCCGGATAAGGGCATGCTGAAGCTGGATCTCAGCATCCACATTGGTGAGACGGGCTTCCGCGGCGTCGACATTGGCTACCGCCTGCGCGAGCCGCGCGCGGTAGTCCCGATCGTCGATCCGGAACAGAACGTCACCCGCGTGGACGCTCTGGTTGTCCTGCACTTCCACGGCGGTGACGTAGCCCAAAACCTTTGGAGCGAGCGAGGTAACGTCGCCTCGGATATAGGCGTTGTCGGTCGAAGTCTCGCTTGAATTGGCATAGGCCCATCCGCCGGCCACGACCGCGACGGAGCCGAGGCAGAGCCACAGTCCGATCATTCTTTTCGTGCTGAGATGCGTCATGACGTCCTCCGATTATGACCGCCGATGCCTATCTGAACGGGCCGCGCTTCCGCGGCCCGTTTCGCGCGAAGGGCTCAGAAGAAGCCAGTCACATCAGTCACATGCTCCGGATCTGCCGAGGCCAGAGCGGCGGCACGCTGGGCGCGCGGCGGGTAGATCCAGACCGTGTTGATCTCCTGCTTGGTCTTCTTGGCGACGTCGCCGACCATCGCCACCTCGCGGCCCCAGCCACGCGTGAACAGCGCGCCGGCTTCGCCGAGGTCGAGGCAGGTGACGTAACCCCTCTGATGGTAGGGCCTGGTCGGAACACCCAACAGTTCCGCCGCAGCGTTATTGCCGGCAAAGGCGCCCATTCGCGTGGCGTGCTGGCATGACATCAGCGCGTAGTTTCCAACATCGTCACATGCGGCGCGGGCGGCGTCACCGGTTGCGAACACGCCAGTCACTCCTGGCACACGCAGGTCGCGGTCGACCAGCAACCGGCCAAATTTGTCGCGTTCGGCAGCAATCTGCTGCGTTAACGGCGCGGCGCGAATGCCCGCCGCCCAGATCACGGTCTCGGTTTCGATGTGCTCGCCGCTGACCAGCGTGACGCCGGATTCGTCGAGCGAGGCGACGCAGGCACCCAGCCTCGTCTCCACGCCGAGCTTGCGCAGCGCATCCTCGATGACGGGGCGCGGGGCTTCGCCCATATCGGGTGCGATCACGGTGTTCCGTTCGACAATGATGACGCGGGGCTTGGCATTCTTGCCGAAAATCTCGCGAAGCCGCTTCGGCATTTCGGTTGCCGTCTCGATGCCGGTGAAGCCACCGCCGGTGACGACGACCGTGTCACGCCCGTTCACGGCCGGCCGGCCGGGGAGGCTGTGCAGATGCTTGTCGAGGGCAACCGCATCATTCAGCGAGTCCACGGAAAAGCCGTGCTCGGCAAGGCCGGGGATATTCGGACGGAACAGCCGGCTGCCGGTGGCCACGACGAGGCGGTCGTAGGAGAGTGTCTTCCGGGTGCCCTTGGCGGTAGCGATCTGCACCATGCGGGACTTGGTGTCGACCGTTTCGGCGCTGCCTTGCACGTAGACGACGTCAATGGCCTTGAGGACGTCAAGCAGCGGCGCCGTCAGTGTCTCGGGCTTCGGCTCGTAGAGTCGCGGGCGAACCACCAACGTCGGCTCCGGAGCAACCAGGGCGATTTCGAGTTCCTCTGGCAAAACGCCGTGGATGTCGCGCAGACGAGCGGACGAAAGTGCAGCGTACATTCCGGCGAAGCCGGCGCCAATGATAACTAATCGCACGTGATCAACTCCTCTGTTTGAACCTCCCGGGCTCACGCGCGTCATCACGGCCGCTCTCCGTCCGGGAGAGCTTCTTGCATTCGACAACGACGCGAAGACGTGAAGCGAAATTGCTAGTTCTCAACGGGCCTGGCAGCCCGGCATCGACGACAACGGCAGCGACCAGCCGTGGCGAAAGGAGATCGGCTGGGCAGTGTTCGGGTCCCGGTCGGCGTAAGGAAGCCGAGCGCCACCTCCGGTCATGATGGACATCAGCGGATTGGTCATTTGCACGGATTGCGCAGGAATTTCGACCTGCTCGCCGGTTGCTGAGGTGAAGCGAACGGCCAGCGAAAGTCCGTACACGAGTGCGGTGGCTATGGCCCTCCGCCGCGGTGCGATAGCAAGGAGGGCGACATGAGTTTTCCAGGTCATCGTTGTCTCCGTCCGTCGTGCATGGGGCACCGTGAGGATCTAGCGGATCGGAGCTGGGGCTGCGCCAGAGCGATTGCCGTACCTGTAGAGCGATTGCTGTTAACGCCTGCGAGGAGCAACCCGGGTAGCCAATTCCCTGGTCATGCGATCGCAGGAGGGTAGCTCGCTTCGACGGTCCAGGAGTCCTTCGGCTGGCTGTACAGCCGCCAGAAGTGTTCGGCCACCGACGAGGCCTCCTGTGAGTCGGGGGAAACAAAGGTGCAAACAGTCACCGTCGCGACGTGAATTCCCTTTTCTCGGAACGGCTCGAAAAGTCCATGAGCCAAAGCGCGAATCCCGGCCTTGCCGATGCTGATCGAGAGATAGTCCGGGCTGGGAGCGAGTGCGAAGCCACCTCCCGTCAACAGGATCGCGCCGGATCTCTGCTTCTCCATCTTCGGGGCGACCGCCTGAGCGGCGACAAGCGCCCCTCCGATGTTCACGGCAAGATCGCTGTGGAAGCTTTCGCGCGGCTGTTCAGAGAGGGTCGCCTTGCGCGCGGATGCGGCGTTGTAGTGCAAGACGTCGATTGAACCGTGCTGCTTCTCAACCTCTGCGACCAGTTCCGCGACGCTCCTCGGATCACCCGCGTCCACTTTGCGCGCGTTGGCCCTGTAGCCCTTCTTTACGAGCCTTTCGGCCAACTCTTGCGCCTTGGCGACGTTCCGAGCGGCCAAAACCACTTGGAAACCCTCTTTGGCAAAGCGTTCGGCGGTCGCCAAGCCCATTCCCGGGCCCGCTCCGATGCTGAGAAATGTCTTCATCTCCTGATTCCTTTCGACGCTGCACTCGATATCGGTGATGCCATCGTTGCCGAACTTATCCATGCTACGGGCGGAACGCACAGTCCGTCACAGCCGCCTGGTGCCTTTCAACATTCACATGCTTGGTAAGCAACTCGCATTTGGCATTCGCCAGGCCAGCGTCGGCGCAGGAGGTGTTCACCGCATGCGTCTTCGCCAGTCACTCGGCGTTTCACCGGTCAGCTTTCTGAACGCTGCGGCGAAGGCGGTCTGGGAGGAATAACCGAGCGCCGCTGCGACCGAGACGACCGACACATCGGTGTCACGCAGCATGTTCATGGCCTGCTCGAGCCGGTGCTGGCGCAGCCAGGCATGCGGCGACAATCCGGTGCTTTCCTTGAAAGCGCGGCAGAAGTGGAAGCGCGACAGGCCCGCATCCGCAGCCAGCGCGGCAAGCGATAGGTCCGCGTCGCTGTCCGAACGCAGGCGTTCGATGGCACGCCCCAGCGCCTTGGGCGACAGTCCGCCCATGACCGGCTGGATCGTTGCGGGTGAGCCGCCGTACGCCGTGAGCAGGCGCGTCGCCAGAAGATCCGTCAGTTGGTGTCTGAACAGCGCATCCAGCGCTGCACAGCCTTCCAGGGTGTCGGCCGCGCTCAGGAGCAAGCGGGATGTAATGGGGTCAGGATGCGCAGTGCGCTCCACAAGGTCGCCTGGAGCGGTTGTGCCGGCTTCGTGGGCAACGCGATTGAGCGTTGCCTGCGGTAGATAGAGCTGAAGGACACTCAAAGGCTGGTAGATGTCCCATCGTGAGGATGAACCGGCCGGAATGACCGTCACAGTCCCGGGACGTGTCATTCCATGTACAAACGCTTTACCGTCACGGCGCTCGAACTTCACTGGCTCGGCAGGGAATGTCATGATGACGTGGTCGGCCATGGGCCGGACGACGTCGTGCAGGGGATCATGCCTCCAGAAGGTGATCACGCCGCTGGTTGGGTCTGAAGCCATGCGCAATGGCGCCATCTTGAGCACGCGCGTCATCTCCGCATCGGCGTGAGGACACTCGCCGATAGGCAAATCGTGCTGCTGCGCCTGCGAAGTGTCTCGCTGATTGTTCTGCGAATGATCGCGCAAGACTGGCTTGCTGCTCATGGATCTGTCCTCGCCGTTGAGGGGCATTTCGTTGAGCGTTCGGCATGCGTTCTAGGCGCTCAACGGGTTCGACGTCTTTCCCAAAGCGACGGTGCTTTGCCTGATCATGCTGCAAGCCGCCATCACACGCCCCTCTGCAACTGAATTGCAATCGAGTGCGGCGAACGGTCGCGGCCTGCTGCTGTCGAACTGAGTTGCGGATGCTACACCGAGCGACGCTTCGCGGATGGACAACAACACTGACACTCTTTTGGGAGAGCTATCGACTCCCTCACAAGAGATGCCGCGGTGCCTCAATGGTCTCGTTCCGAAGCGGCGGTGCTTTGTCTGATCATCACGCTCTAGAAGAGGCGCGCGTTCAATAGAAGGGTGCGTTGCCCTTCCATTCACTGAAGCAGAGGGCTGACGCTTTCGAACAAAGTCTTGAGCTTTGTGTCACTATTTGTGACGGCGCAGCCTAGTCCCTGCTCGCAGTCGGCCGCGTTCTGTTCGGCAAGATCGCGGGACTACTTTGCATACATTTTATCTCACTTCTCCCTGAGGAATAGCCGACATGGACGGCGTCGCGGGCCGCGAAAGCCCGCAGCGATTGGCGCGAGGCGCATGCGTTAGCAGCAATCGCTCTACAGGTACGGCAATCGCTCTGGCGCAGTCGCAGCTCCGATCCGCTAGATCATCACGGTGCCCGCATCCAATCGGACGGAGAAAGAAGATGATCTGGAAGAGCATCGTCAGTCACCGTGGGATCGCACCGGCTTCTGCGCGCTGGTCCGCAATGTCAGGTCTTGCCTGCAAGACGGTTGAGACAGTCTCCGACTTTGCCAGCGTCGTGCACAGCCTGGTTATGGACGTACGCGACTGCTACCGGCCCGAGCTGCACTACATGCGAGGCCCCGGCCCGAAATGGCGCGCGAAGCATCAGCACTGGCTAAGAGTCGATTCTGCAGCTGTACTGCCGGTCGAGCAGCATCAGTTGTCGCCTGTGTATGTCAGCCAGCGCGGCCGCCCGAAAGGCCATAGCCGATAATATTCCGCATAGCTCCAGCTGAGCCGAACTGGGATCGTCAGTCGCCGGTCCGCACGAGCTACGAGGTTAAGCGTACCTACCCGCTCGCCAAAACCGCCGACGCAAACAACGACTCGTCCAGGAAACATCGGAGACCCGCAATGTCGAAGCTAGAGATGCTTACGCCGCAGAACAGCGCCATCGCCCTGATAGATTATCAGCCTGCGATGTACCAGGGCGTGCAGTCGCACGATCGACTGGTCGTCTTCAACAACATCCAGGTTCTCGCCAAAGCGGCCAGGCTTTTCAAGATTCCGACTGTGCTGACGACGGTCGCCAAAGACTCGTTCTCCGGCCCCTTCATGCCTGAAGTGACCGAACTGTTTCCGAAGCATGACATCATCGATCGTACCTCGATGAATTCGTGGCTTGATCCGAATTTCCGCGAGGCCGTCGCGTCCACCGGACGGAAGAAGTTCGTCATCGCGGGTTTGTGGACCGAAGCTTGCGTGATGTTTCCGACGCTCGACATGATGCAGGAAGGCTTTGAAATCTATATTCCCGCCGATGCCTGCGGAGATCTTTCAGTCGAGGCGCATAACCGCGCCATGGACCGTGCGGTCCAGGCGGGCGCGGTTCCGATCACGTCTCTGCAATACGTCTTCGAGCTGCAACAGGACTGGGCGCGCTCCGAAACCTATGAGGGCGTGATGGACATCCTGCGCGCCCACTCGCCCTACGGGATCCAAGTCCGCTTCTCGAAATGGGCGCTCGGCGAGCATGCGTCCGAGGCGCGCACCAAAGCCGAGTGACGCCGGGGCATGAAGATCTTTTTCGATCACTCGGTGCGGGGGACCTTGCCGAGGGATCAGGTACCTCTGTTCAAGGACAGTGAAGGTGGCAAAGCAATCCGCAACTACGCTGATCCTACTTGTGGAGCGGCCCGCCCATTTCCCGCTCATGGCCCGCCGTCACGCGCGCGCGGTATTCGCCCGGCGACTCGCCGAACCAACGATGGGTGGCGCGGAAGAACGTGCTCTGGTCGGCATAGCCCACCAAATAAGCGATCTCGGAAGAGCTCAGCCGCGTATCGGTCAGATGATGCTGTACAAGCTCGCGCCGCGTTTCGTCGACAAGCTTGCTGAACGACGTGCCTTCGCTGGTGAGACGGCGCTGGAAGGTATGATCGCTCATATTGAGCGCCGCGGCGATGGTCGAGCGCGACGGCGCGCCGTCCGGCAAATGACGCACGACCGCCTCGCGCGCGCGACGGCTGATCTCGGCCTTTTCCAGCCTGCGCAACGCCTCCAAGGCGATGCGGTCGTGTACGTCTGCAAGTTCGGGGGCGGCAGTCGCAAGCTTGCAGGCCAGATCTTCGCGGGAGATGAGCAAGCCGTTGAATGCCGCGTTGAACCGCAGTGGCGCACCGAAGGCCTCGTCATAGGCCGCAAGCGAGGTCGGCGCCTTATGCATGAAGGCGACAGAGAGGGGCTTGATGGGGCGACCGAGCATCCAACGGCAGAAGGTCAGCATGATCAGCGCCATGTAGTCATAGCGTTGACGGGGAATCGGAGTTTCATTGCCAAAAAGCTCCACGCGCGTCCACTTGCCGCCCTTTGCCGGCTCGAAACTGATCGTGGAGGCACTGCTGACAACACCGTTGTAGCGGATCAGCCGTGCAAGGCCGGTCTCGAGGTCTGGACTCGACATCATGGCATAGCCGACGAGCCCGTAGTGGTCGGTCCGTGGCGTGTCCGGGGTGAACAGGCCGACGTCCGGATTGCCCGAGAGTTCGGCGGCGATCGTCCAAAGCCTGTTGATCCCCTCGGTCGGCCAGCGAAAATCGCCATGCTCCAGATTTTCGATGCGAAGTCCGGCTTGTGCAAACAACGCGACCACGTCGAGCCCCTGCGCGGAAAGCGTGTTGGCGACACCGCGCATCCAGGCCGACGAGGTCGTTCGCTTGTTCAACATTTCCTATGGCGTTCCCGAGCCAGTCGTTTGGCTCTCCCGGATCATTGTTCGCAGCAGCCCCGTCCTTCATATCAGAGCCACACAATTTCCGACTGCACGAACGGCAATCAAATCTGAAGAGCACAGGAGCACCAAATGACTCATATTCTTCCCAGCGGCGGTGGCAAGGCCCTGATCAATGTCGACGATACGGCCTTGTTGTTACTCGATCACCAAACCGGCCTCTTCCAGACGGTCAAGGACATTACCGTCGCCGAGCTGCGCGCCAATGTCATGGCGCTCACCCGGATCGCCACCCTGCTGAATATCCCGATCATTACCACGGCTTCCGTGCCAGACGGACCCAACGGTCCGATCATGCCGGAGATTGCCAAGCTGGCGCCGCAGGCCATCTACGTGCCGCGGCAGGGCGAGGTGAATGCCTGGGACAACGAGGCCTATGTGAAGGCGGTCCGAGAGACCGGCAAGAAGACCCTCATCATGGCCGGCGTCTGGACCAGCGTCTGTGTCATGTTCCCGGCGCTCGACGCCAAGGCCGCAGGGTTCAACGTTTATGCGGTGATGGACGCCTCCGGCGATCCCACGGAATTCGTCTCACGCACGACGCTCGCGCGTTTCATCCAGAGCGGCATTGTGCCGACCTCGACCAACGCGACCATCAGCGAGCTCCACCGCACCTGGCGACGTCCGGAAGGCGCAGAAATCGCCGATATCTACACCGTGGCCACTCCGAACTACCGCGCGGTCATGGAGAGCTACGACAACGCAAAGCGCGTCGGTTCGTCGGGCAAGCAGGCAGCCTGATGCAAGGTTGACGCGTCGCATCTGCCGCCGACGGAGAACCGTCGGCGGTAACCCTGAAGAGGAAGCGTCATGAAAATCTATGTCCTGTCCCTTGGTGCCGGCGTCCTCGTCGGCGTGATCTACAGCCTCCTCAACGTTCGCTCGCCGGCTCCGCCGCTGGTGGCGCTGGTAGGCCTGCTCGGCATCCTCATTGGCGAGCAGGCGATCCCCGTCGCCAAGCAAGTGATGGCGGGCTCGGGGCTATCTGCCGCCTGGCGGCAGGCGAAATGCGCGCCGCATATGTTCGGAATGCTGCCCGGGCGGCAGGCCGGCGGTGAAACGTCAAGCGTCAGCGCGGCGGAGAAGGCATCATGAGCGTTCCCGATATCATCTTCCACCGCGGGCTCTTCACCACGCTTGACCGCACCAATCCAGTCGCCAGCGCGGTCGCCATCAAGGACGGTGTGTTCACGGCCGTCGGCCATGACAAGGACGTGCTGAAGCTGGCTGGGCCTTCGACCAGAACCATTGACTTGAAGGGACGCTGCGTTCTACCGGGATTGATCGACAATCACCTCCACATCATCCGCGGCGGGCTCAACTTCAACATGGAGCTGCGCTGGGACGGCGTCTGGTCGCTCGCCGACGCGATGGCCATGCTGAAGAAGCAGGTGGCGATCACGCCACCGCCGCAATGGGTGCGCGTCGTTGGCGGATTCACCGAACACCAGTTCGCGGAGAAGCGGCTGCCGACCATCGACGAGCTCAATGCCGTCGCGCCCGATACGCCCGTCTTCATCCTGCACCTCTATGACCGCGCTATCCTGAATGCCGCTGCGCTGCGCGTCGTGGGCTACACCAGGGAGACCCCCGCGCCGCCGGGCGGCGAAATCGTGCGCGATGCAAAGGGCAATCCGACCGGGCTGCTGCTCGCAAGCCCCAACGCCAATATCCTCTACGCGACGCTTGCAAAGGGACCAAGACTGCCGTTCGACTACCAGGTCAATTCGACTCGCCACTTCATGCGCGAGCTCAATCGTCTCGGGGTCACGGGCGCGATCGATGCCGGCGGCGGCTTCCAGAACTATCCCGAGGACTATGCCGTCATCCAGAAACTCTCCGACGACGGACAGCTCACGATCCGTCTGGCCTACAACCTCTTCACCCAGAAGCCGAAGAGCGAGAAGGCCGACTTCCTGAACTGGACCAGGACTTCCAAGTACAAGCAAGGCACCGACTACTTCCGCCACAATGGCGCTGGTGAAATGCTGGTGTTCTCCGCCGCCGATTTCGAGGACTTTCGCGTTCCGCGCCCCGACATGCCGCCAGAGATGGAAGGCGAACTGGAAGACGTCGTACGCATCCTCGTCCAGAACCAGTGGCCTTGGCGACTGCACGCGACCTATGACGAAACGATCTCGCGGGCGCTCGATGTGTTCGAGAAGGTCAACCAGGACACGCCCTTGGAGGGTCTGCACTGGTTCTTCGATCACGCCGAAACCATCTCCGACCAGTCCATCGACCGCATTGCCGCGCTCGGCGGCGGTGTCGCCGTGCAGCACCGGATGGCTTATCAGGGTGAATATTTCGTCGAGCGCTATGGATTTGGCGCGGCCGAGGCAACGCCGCCGGTGAAGAAGATCCTGGACAAGGGCGTCAAGATATCTGCCGGCACCGATGCCACTCGCGTCGCCTCCTACAATCCCTGGGTCTCGCTCGCTTGGCTCGTCACCGGCATGACGGTGGGCGGACTGCGCCTTTATCCGCAGCGCAACTGCCTCGACCGTGAGACCGCGCTTCGGATGTGGACCGAGAACGTGACCTGGTTTTCGAACGAGGAAGGCAAGAAGGGCCGCATCCAGGTGGGTCAATTCGCGGATATGCTCGTCCCGGACAGAGACTTTTTCGCCTGTGCCGAAGCCGACATCGCGGACATCACGAGCGACCTCACCGTCGTCGGCGGCCGCATCGTCTACTGCGCTGGAGACTTCAAATTACTTGGTGACGTCGGCCCGCCGCCGGCGATGCCGGACTGGTCGCCGGTGCGCAGCTTCGGCGGGTACGGCAATTGGGTCGGCTCGGACGGCAAGGCTCGGGCGGTGAGAGCATTCGCCATGCAGGCTTGCGGCTGCGCCAATGCTTGCGCGATGCACGGCCATGATCATGCCCGTGCCTGGTCAAGCAGGCTCCCGGTTTCGGACCTCAAGGACTTTTGGGGTGCTCTCGGCTGCGCCTGTTGGGCGGTGTGAGATGAAGCCGAGGACCGACACTCCGTGCTGGACCGCGGCCATTCTTTCCTGGCCGTGGCTGCTGCCGATCTCGAGAACCGCGCTGGTCTCGGCCTTCCTGATAGGCGGGATCCAGAAGCTCGTTGATTTCAACGGCGCAGTCGCGGAGCAGGCACATTTTGGCCTCGAGCCGGCGTGGCTCTGGGCCATCGCGGCGATCGTTGTGGAACTCGGCAGCTCTGCGCTAGTGATTTTCGGATGCTTCGTCTGGCTTGGTGCCGGCGGCCTGGGCATCCTGACTGCAGTTGCCATGCTGGCTGCAAACAATTTCTGGGCCATGGACGGCCACGACCGCTTCATGGCCTTGAACTCTTTCTTCGAGCATCTCGGCCTGATCGCGGGCCTGGTGCTCATCTCCGTGCTTTCCCTGCGCGAACACAGCGCACTCCAGAAGCGAGGCTTCCCATGATTGGCGACCGTCATCTGATCAAGTTCCTGCTCCTCGCGTCGCTGCTCGGTGGCGCATCTGCAGCCGTTGCAGAGGACTTAGAGCACCAGTCGGCTTCCCAAGTCGGCGTCGGTGCGCAATACGACACGACCCACGTCTATGTGGCGTCCGAGGATGTCGAGAAATTCGTTTCCAGCTTCCTCGCCACCTTTGGCGGGCAGAGCACGAAGCAGGTCGTCGCCACGGTGACACCGACGCCCAGCAGCACGACATCGCAGCTCCTGCAGACACCGGTCGGCACCGTCTCCCTGTTCGGCTTCAAGACGCCGATACCCTATCCATTCGGCGCGGAGCGGACCGGATATCTGGTCAGCGACATCGATGAAGCGATTGAGGCTGCCAAGGCTGCGGGCGCCGACGTTCTGGTCGCCACGTTTCCAGATCCGATCGGCCGCGACGCGGTGATCCAGTGGCCGGGCGGCGTGAATATGCAACTGTACTGGCACACGACGAAACCGTCGTACGCGCCGTTCGAGACCATACCCGAAAACAGAGTCTATGTATCTCCGGAGCGGGCCGACGGGTTCACGCGCAGCTTCCTCAACTTCTCCCACGGGAAGGTCGTTTCCGACGACGCCAAGGCGGCCGGCATTGAGATCGGCCGTCCCAAGGACATCTATAGACGCATCCGCATCGAATCCGTGTTCGGCAAGATGACCGTGTTTGTCACGGAGGGACATCTACCATACCCTTACGGCCGCGAACTCACCGGATACGAGGTCGCCAACTTAAAGGATACGCTGGCCAAGGCGACAGGATCCGGCGCCGCGATCCTCGTCGCGCCGTTCGCGTCCGACCAGAGGGATTCCGCGATCGTACAATTCCCCGGCGGCTACGTGGCTGAAATTCACTCGCTGACAAAATAACATTCATCTATAAAGATCGCTGAATGCAGCCTCTGCCCGGTGTTGCTGCCCATGGGAAGATCTGGACTGAACAGCACTGGCATCCTGGCGCGCGCTCCAAGCGCGGCGTGGTTTCTTTGCCTGCTTGCGTCTTACTCGGCAGCGTTTGCCGAAGATGCGGCCACGCGCCCGGACATCAAAACAAATCGCTGGCAGGAAGACTGGTCGGTTCTTGCGAATCCCGCGCTTCGGACCGACTGGTATGATCCGATCAAGTACATTCCTATCCAGCCGGGCGATCAGCACAGCTACGTCTCTTTCGGGATGACGCTTCGCGAACGCTTCGAAAGCGTCAATGCGCAGAGCTTCGGCGTCGGCGGCACCAGGCCCGATAACTATCTTATCCAGCGGCTCCAATTTCACGCCGATTTCCATTTCGACGAGCACTGGCAACTGTTCGTTCAACTCGAGGACGACCGCGCCTTCGGCAAGAACATCATCACTCCGGTCGACCAGGATCCGCTGGACCTGCGGCTTGGGTTCCTCGCGTACGTAAATGCAACCGAGGCAGGGACCTTCAAGGCGCGGGTCGGACGGCAGGACTTCGACTTCGACCTGCAACGCTTTGTCTCTTCGCGGGACGGACCAAATGTACGCCAGTCGTTCGACGCCGTGTGGGGCGACTGGGAAAGCGGTCCCTGGCGCTTCATCGGCTTTCTGAGCCAGCCGGTCCAGTACGACCTCATATCTCCCTTCGATGATACGTCGAATAGTCACTTTCGCTTTCACACGCTACGTGTCGAGCGACAGGTGCTGGGGACCAACGAACTATCCGGGTACTACTCGTTCTATCAGAAGGATAACGTTCGATATCTCGACGCCAGCGGCGATGAAAAGCGAAACGTCTTCGACGTTCGGTTCGCTGGAAAACTCAACCAGGTCGATTGGGATCTCGAGGCGATGGGCCAGACCGGCGTCATCGGTGGCAAGGATATCAGTGCGTGGGGCGCCGGCGCCCGTACAGGCTATACCTTTGCCGGAGTTCCCTGGCAGCCGCGAATCGGGCTGCAACTTGATGGAGCGTCCGGCGATCATCATCACGGCGACAAGGTGCTGGGCACCTTCAATCCGCTATTTCCGAACGGCTACTACTTCACGCTCGCCGGCTTTACGGGCTACGTGAACTTGATCCACCTCAAGCCGTCCTTGACGGTCAAGCCGATCACCAACCTGTCTATCATGGGCGCGCTGGGCTTTCAGTGGCGCGAGACCACCGCCGATGCGATCTACGTGCAGCCCAACATCCCGGTCACGGGCACGGCCGGAAAGGGCAATGCCTGGTCGGGCGCGTATGCACAGCTTCGAGTGGATTATCGGTTTGACGCCCATCTGACCGGCGCCTTGGAGGCCGTCCACTACAAGATCGGAGATACGATCCGGCAGGCCGGCGGCCACGACAGCGATTATCTCGGGCTCGAGCTGAAGTATTCGATGTGATGGCGGCTGGCGCGCAAAACCGGCTTCTGCTGCCACTGCTCCTGAGCTGCACGGCTGGCTACGTCGACACGGCGGGCTTCCTTGCACTTCAGGGGCTCTTCACGGCCCATGTGACCGGGAACTTCGTCACCCTCGGCGCATCGCTTGTTCTTGGGACATCCGGTGCCATAGCTAAACTTCTGGCACTGCCGGTGTTTTGCACTGTGGTGATCGCAACAAGGCTATTAAGCTCGCTGCTATCGCATCAGCTGCGCGCCGTCTTCGAAACGATGCTCGGTCTCGAGATCGCCCTTCTGGTCGCGGGAGCCACCCTTGCGGTGCGATTCGGTCCATTTCGCGATGGCGATAGCTGGCAGGCCATCGTTACAGGTATGGTGCTGGTCGCTGCTATGGCAATCCAGAATGCCACTCATCGTATCTATCTGGCCAGTGTCCCGCCCTCGACGCTGATGACCGGCACGACGACGCAAATCATGATCGATCTGGCCGACCTGGCTCTCGGGAGAAATGAGAAAAACCAACCCAATGATCGGCTGAAAACTATGGGCATGAACGTCCTGGTGTTCGCCCTGGGCTGCGGCGCGGCCGCTCTTCTCTTCATGCAATTTGGCGTATGGTGCTTCGTAATTCCGCCGATCTTAGCTGCCCTCTGCCTTATCGCTCGCGTCGCCGCACCCGCGGATCAGTGAGCTCGCCGTGCCGCCACAGATCCCTCCAAACTTGGCGGCTTCCCGCACGAGGATGTCGATCAACATTTTGGCGGGCATCTCCCGGGCAAGCGCGGCTGCCTGGCCTGACCAAAGCGGCGTGAAATCGGTGCTCCCACCCTGCTCAGCCGCAGCACGCAGCGGCGGCAGCTCGCCCATGGGCAGCGGAAAGTCCGGCGCCGCGTCCGACCAGGGACCGATCTCGACGGCAAGGCGATTGACGAGAACCCTGGCCGGCCGCCCGGAGAACACGTTTGTCAGGACAGTCCGGTTCACCCGCGCATTTCGCAGGGCCTCGCGATAGAGCGGGGGCGTTGCCGATTCGGCACAAAGCAGAAAGGCAGTCCCCATCTGCACGCCGGCGGCTCCGAGCGCGGACGCCGCCGCGATCCCTCGCCCATCCCCGATCCCGCCGGCAGCGATCACGGGCACGCTGACGGCGTCGGCGACTTGTGGCACCAGGGCGAATGTACCGGCCTGCGAGGCGACCGCGCGCTTGTGGTCGGAATCGAGGAATATGCCTCGATGTCCTCCGGCATCGTACCCCTGAGCGATGATCGCATCGGCGCCATGCTTTTCGAGCCAGCATGCTTCGTCGACCGTCGTCGCCGATGAGATCACCTTGCAGCCTGCTGCCTTGACCCGATCGACCAGCCCGGACTCGGGCAAGCCGAAATGAAAGCTCACCACCTCCGGCCTGACCTCCTCGATCACGACGCACGCGGCGTCGCCGAACGGAGCGAGATCTAAGCGCGTCAGCGTTGCGGCATCGATACCCAGTTCGCGATAATAGGAGGAGAGCTTCTCATGCCAGGCACGCTCGCGAGCGGCGTCCGCCTTTGCCGGATCGTGGCAGAAGAAATTGAGGTTGATCGGTTTCGGTGTCGATCGTCGGAGCTCCGCGACGCTCCTCGCAACGAGCTCCGGCGTCATGATAGCGCAACCGATCGAGCCGAGACCGCCGGCATTTGAGACCGCAGCCGCAAGGTCGACCGTGCCCAATCCCGCCATCGGCGCCAGCACGATGGGATGCTCGATCCCAAACAGTTCAACAATCCGTCGGTCCGACCACATGACATACCTCCTACCAGCGACCAGCGGACGCGCCGCCGTCGACATGCATGATCTCGCCGGTGACAAAAGCCGCCCGCTCCAGGTACATCACGGCATCGACGACCTCCTGTGTCTCGCCCATGCGGCCCATCGGCTGCAGGCTTGCGAGGAAGCCATGCGCCTCCGCCGCGTGCATCGGCGTTGCGATCGCACCCGGCGAGACGGCGTTCACGCGGACGTTCCGGGTTGCGTATTCGATCGCGAGCGAGCGGGTGATCGCGTTGAGCCCGCCCTTGGTGAGGGCCGCGAGCGCCGCCGCCAGCGAGGCCATCGGCTGCACGGCGATCGTAGCCGTTATATTGACGATGTGCCCCGAGCCCGCGAGCAGCATTCTCGCCGCCGCCCGCTGCGTCAGATTGAAGAAACCCGCGAGATTGACCCCGACCATCGTGGCGAAGTCGGCCTCGGAATATTCCGTAAAGGGTTTTGCAATGAACACGCCAGCATTGTTGACGAGCGTATCGATCCGTCCGTAGCGCTCGATGGCAAGTCCCACGATGCGATCGGCGGTCCTTGCGCTCGCGATATCGCCATCGACCGCAGCTATCGACGGATCGTGGCTCTTGTCGATCGAACGAGAGCTCGCAACGACGTGATAGCCGATATCACGATAGGCCCGGACCAACGCCGCGCCAATGCCTCGCGACGCGCCGGTGATGACGGCGACCTTCCGTTCGGATTTCATATTCGCTCCCTTCGCGCGATCAGTGTACGACGAACGAATAATTATCACTGTCGACGCAATGCGGCTTCGCATCGCCTGCTCAGTTGCTGTCATTTCTTGCGGTGAACCGGACGCAGATTGTCGACGTCAGGGTATCAGGCTGCGCCGATATTGCGCAGGTGTCCGACCCGTGGCTTGCCGGAATGCACGGGTGAAATTGGCCTGACACGAAAACCGGAGCGCGAGGGAGATATCGGCCAAGGCCCGATCCGCATCGGAGAGCAGTTCCTTGGCGTGCTCGAGACGCCTTGCGCTGACATGCCGATGCGGCGATTGGCCGACGGCGGCCTTAAAGGCACGCGCGAAATGGAACTGGCTCAGGCAGGCAATCGACGCCAGCCGCGACACCGTCAGATCACCCTCCAAATTGGCTTCGATAAAGTCAAGCACTCGCGCCAATCTGCGCGGCTCAAGCCCTTCCCGTGCAGCTGGGGTGGCGACGCCGGACGACGGCGCGTCAACATGGTTCTGGACGAGTCTTGCCATCAAGCTCAGTGCAAGGGTTTCGGCGAGCAGCGCGCCCGCGGAAGTCTCGTGCTCCAGTTCGGACATGATGGCATAGCCGATCTCGGCCAGCAGCGGATCATGGAATCCGCCCTCGTGGCGGAGCGACCTGATCGCCGTCATGTCGAAATCTTGACCCAAATTATCATACGAGAATCGACGGGGCGAAAGGTAAAGATGCAGGATCGCCGGCTGCGGCTCGGACATGTCGATCAGGCCTTCCCGCACGCCCGCCGGCCGGAGCCAGATTGTTCCGCGTTCGGAGACGGTCGAGTCGGTGACCCCGTCCAGCCTTCGCGTGACGACGGACCGACTGCCGCGGACATCAACGCAGATCTCGGCATCAGGCTGCGGGTTGTTCCAGGTAACCGTACCGCTGTGGCTGCGAAGCTCTGCCGTGAGATTCGACCAACCCCGCGTAGCGGATGAGGCCAGCAGCCCGGCATCGCCGTATTTATTCAAGCTGCGGTCGCCTGAAACGCCTGGGCGAGATGCTGACTCTTCGTTTCCACTTGATGGATTCACGGGGACGTTCCCATTGTTGAATGGCACTCAGTAGCCGCCAGCTCGATGGATCAATGTGGCTGGCCTCGCGGCGGACCGCAATTTTCGCCGGCGCCCTATCACGCATTTGCGATCAAAGCAGCCTTGTCGCCAGTGCCGGCTGGTCCGCTCATAGCCGCAAGAACACTCCTCCTGTGACAACGAACGAGGTCCATCAGAAGCGGCCCAGCAGATTTCTGTGGGCCATTCAATCCGAGCCGGCGCGTGATGCTGGGTTGAAAAGATAAGCTTAGACGATCTTCGGCCCGACCGGCGAGTAAATGCAGATGACACCGCACTGACCACAAGAAGCGGTGCGCATCGACAAGCGACGGGTGCGTGAATGACTTTGAATGGAGCGATCCAGGCCCATTCAACAGGATTGCGCGTTGCAAGTCTCGCAGGCCACCGGGGCTACGTTTAAGATCGGGCTCCTCCTCAAAACCTTGCATTTCGCACATTGCTAAGCGATCCCTGCTCGATAGGGCACTCCCGACCGTGTCTCTCCAATGTCCCGCGTCAGGCCCGGACAGGAGGGCCATGACAGCGCTATCGAGGGCGGTGAACAAACCGAAACCGCCCCACAGAAGGCGCCGGTCGAGCAATCCAGAAAGAACAGTGGCATCATTCCGTGCAAGTTCAAGACACTCGCTGGCCGATCGCACCGCGTGATCCAGCTTGAATCCGAGATCCCAAAGGCTGCCGACGACTGTACTGATGCAGGCCTTCATCTCCGGCGCGCAGCCGTCAGCGCAAGCTCGGTTGGTTTCAGGAAGAAGAAACAGCAAGTCGAGATCAGAGCCTGGTGCCAGCTCCGTTCGTCCGTAACCGCCCACCGCAACTGCCGCAAGAGGAGCGACCATGCTGTGATTACGCAGCCCATTGGATATCGATGCAACGTGGAGCAGACCGATAACTGTGCTATCGGCAAGTTTCGCCCGGTCGCGTAGATAGTCTTCGACGGAGCCGCCTGCTTCAAAGCGCTCGCGCAAGATGCCATGCGCCTGCGCCACGAGCGGTCGAAGGAGCTTCACCGGATCAGGCTCTTTTCCCGCGCCTCTTTCGCTCGCAAGGGCGCGTGACTTGTGGCGTATTGGGGTAATGAAGGTCGCTTCGAAATTGGCTCTCGCCAAGAAGTCTGCAACGCGACATCGCCTTGCTTCGATAGCGGCCGCGCCATAATTCGAACCGAACCTCGTCTTGCCATCTTCGTAATTTTCAAGGGATGCCGCAGGAGCTTTTAATCTCGTCGTCATGCTTGCTTCTCACCATGTTAGTTTAGGTAATCTGATTGAAGCTGCGACTATGTGCTCGTGCAGCGACAAGCAGGCCCGTGCAACTGATCAGCCGAATAGCCCGCTATATGCGAATATTCGTGGACGATCGCCTTGCGCTGCTCAAAGGGCGCAGCGTCTTCGAGATTGGCATCGCATTCCGAAAGCCGCGACAGAACGAAGTCGATCACACGTTCTGGCCCACCCTGACGGTTGCTCATGACGACGGCATAGACCTTCTCGCGCCGCTCCCGCTCGTAGGCATTGAGTGCACCGGCCACGTCGCCATTGGCTTCCGCGAGCTGTAGGGCAAGCGATTTCGCATCGAGAATCGCTTGGGCCGCACCGTTGCCGCCGAAAGGATACATCGGATGCGCGGCGTCACCCATCAGCGTCATGCGTCCGACGCTCCATCGGGGCAACGGATTGCGGTCGCACATGGCATATTCCCAGATGTTCTCCGAGGCCGCGGCGAGGGCACGGATGTCGAGATCGGGAATGATAAACTTCTCGAGCATTTTCAGGCAGCGCGTGCGGTCAGCCCTGCCTTGCCATTCCTCACGCCCATCCAACGGGCTGCCGTCTTTCGCCGCTCGATGAACGAACACCCAGTTCGTCAACAACGTATCATCCGTCTCACCGGCGGCTATCGGATAGACGACTAGGCGCGCATCATTCGAGCCCGCTACCACAAAATGCTTGCCGCCGCCGAATTTTGGCCAGTTCGCTGTACCGCGCCACATCAGCCGTCCGCTCCAACGCGGCTCTCCATCATCGGGGAACAAGATTCGGCGGAGCCGGGAATGGATGCCGTCCGCACCTATCAAGACATCGCTACTTGCCGCGAACCGTTGACCCGCTCCCGAAACGAAGCTGGCTTCGATCTGTCTCCCTGTGTCGTGGCAGGATACAAAGGTGCGATCGACATGAACTCTACCGGGGGCTCGCGCTCGGAACGCGTCGTGCAGCAGGCGCTGAAGCCGGCCGCGATGGATCGAGATCTGCGGATAGGACAGGCCCGCACGACGTCCGCGCGGCTCGTCCCACACGGTAAGTCCTTGATCCGTGCAATAGAAGAGATGGTCTGGTGCAATGCCCGACCGTTCGAGAGCCGGAAGCATGCCGATCTCATCATAGGATGCGATGGCCTGGGGCATCAGGTTGATGCCGACGCCCAGTTCCTGGATCGCCGGCGCCTGCTCGAACACCTCGCAGTCGATGCCGTGCTTGTTCAGGAAAAGCGCGGTGGTCAATCCGCCGATGCCCGCACCCACGATGATCGCCTTCATGGTCGCGCCTTCCCTATCCCACTTGCGCTGGATGCGTGTGCACGCCTAACCCCGTTCCGACCGACCTTGCGATACAAGATCGGGCGAGTTGATTGTCGGCAAAGCCGATGGGTTCTGGCCGGCATCGTTCGAGCGGACCGGCTCGTCATCGATTCCAACACTTGCTCGCGGCCGGCGCACCCTGCTTTCAATTTCGCTTCGGGTAATCCCGATATCGCGTAGCATGTAATCGCTCATGCGGGCGATTTCTGCGATGTCGTGATGAGCCGCAAGTTCGGCTTCGATAGCCGCCCTGCCCCCTTTCATGAGCGCACGGAGCCGGGTGATGGCGCAGCGCGCGATCGTGCCCCATCGCGACCTGCGCCGCGACAGAGTTGTGATGCCGTGACTCTCGTAGAGCGATCGTCGTGAATGCATTTCCATTGCAATTTCTCCGTGGTTATTTTTCTCGCCGAAACGCAGTTTGCTTCTGATGCCCGCGCAAGCGACCGGCAGCACGGCACTCTCGGGCGCGCGTGAGTTGCGGCTGATCAGCCCGAGGCCGCAGATCATCCTTGCGCCTCCTGTTCGGGGGCGACTCCCAACTTCTTCAGTCTTCGGCGTCATGATCCGGCGCCTCCCTTTCTGTTGAATGAGCCGGTGGAAGGGCGACGGCCGCTGGTGAACCACCGTGTCCGGCGTGCGGCCGGTCTGGGGAGGGAAACACGTCCAGGTTCAAACGAATGTGTACCGGCGACAGTCGCAACGGCCACACGGGAGATGTGCATGGCATCAAAAGCCGCCGCCGAATTCGTGCACGTCGCGGCGATTGCCAGTCTGGCGAGTAAATGAATGGCCGTACGGCGTATGGCGATGCCCGCCGCGGCGATGACTCGCTTGCTTGTCGACGCCCGGTCGAACTGGATGGAGCGTCGATGCACCGTTAGCGACGGCCGGCGTGATAAGGAATGCGTTGGCATTTCAAAATTCTCCGCAGGCTGATGCGAAGAATTTGCAGGAGATCCGCTACGGCATTGTCTCTGGCGCGGGAAATAAGACTACAGCTGTAATCTTGGTCCTCATTTTGGTCATTGCCTGAAAGATCGAACGTTATCGCGCACGGTCGACGACTGCAGCCGCGCCCGCGCCGAGTCTGTCAGGCAGCGCGACAAGGCGCCGGCCAGGTCCACAGAGGTGAGCGGATCATGAATCACTTCGGAAACACCGGAAGCAGCCAGCAGCGGTGCTTCCAGATCCCGCGTTGAACTCGTCGCCAGGATGATCGGCAGGTTGGGAGCAAGCTGACGCAATTTCGTGGCGAAATCGATGGCGAAACTCGAGCCGGGCTGGTGACACACGAGGGCTGCGTCGAAGCGCCCGGGCACCGCACAAGCCTGCGCGGCCTCCTGCGGCCCGGTGAAGCCGACTCCTTCGTAACCGAGCGCCGCCAGAATTTCCTCGTGCCGCAGCAGGCGCTCGCGGTCGGTCTCAAGCACCAGCACGGCTTCACCGATGCCGCGACCAGCCGAGCCGGACGCACGCTGAAGAGATATCGGTGCAAGGGACGGGACGGATGGAAGCCAGATGTCGAATCGTGTTCCGGCCCCTGGGGTACTCTGCACTTCCAGCGTGCCATTGTGCTCCAGGACAATGTCGCGGGCAGTGGCAAGTCCAAAGCCATTGCCGTTCAGACGTGTCGTGAAGAATGGCTCGAAGATCCGCGGCAGTGTCGCCTCATCCATACCGCGCCCGGGGTCGGAAATCGAGACCACGACGAAGCGACCCGGATTGATCGCGATCTGGCCAATCATTGCGGCATCGGTCATCTCCCTTGTGGCGATTTGAATCTCGATGACGCCAGGCTTGTCCATCGCCTGGGCGGCATTGTTGCAGATGTTCAGGATGACCTGCTGCAATTGCGCGGGCTCCGCCAAAACGACCGCCGTCTCGGACGTTTCGCTCACCGCGATTTCGATGTGGGCAGGCAATGATGGCGCGAGTAGCGACTTCGCTTCCGCGACCAATGTCTTGACGCAGACGGGTTCCCGTCTCCCCTCGCGACGACGTCCGAATGTAAGGATCTGGTCGACCAAATCCCGCGCCCGCTCCGCGCCTCGCCGGATGGCATCCAAATTGCGGCGCGATCTGGCGTCTGGGTCGAGATGTTCGTCCGCCATCTCGGCATGGCCGAGAATGCCGCCCAGAATATTGTTGAAGTTGTGGGCGATACCACTGCTGAAGGTGCCCACTGTCTCCATGCGACGGGCCTCCTGCAGGCGCGTCTCCAGCCGCGAGCGTTCGTTTTCCATGCAATGCCGCTCCAGCGTATACACGATCGTATCAAGCGCCATCCGGAGCAAGCTGAGTTCGCCAGCAGAGGTGATACGACAGGCTCGATCAATTGCGCCGAACCCCAGGGCGACGGCGACACCGTCCTTGGTGACGCGCGTCGCGCACGCCCATCCACCCAGGCCCAGGGCCACACAGGATTCTTTGTTCTCGCCGATCGGCATGCGGTCGACGCGCGGAACATGGATGATTCCATCGGCGGACTGCTCAAACCTGGCCGTCAGCGCCATCGCGCGTCGCGGCCAGTCCGGAGGAGAACTTATGCCCGGCCTGCACCAGACGTGCTCCCGCGGCGCGGCACCGCTCGACACAAAATAGGCGCGGTCACAACCGATGCACTCCGCCATGTCGGCAAGAGCGCGTGTGATCCCCGCGTCGATGCTGTGCGGCTGCGCATTGATGAAGCGCATCGATATGCCCGCGATCACGTGCTCAAATGCGGCACGCCGGCGCAGGGCAATCGCGCGCGCCCGCAACTGCAGTCCGAGATAAATCAGGGCACCGAGTAACGCCAAGGACGTGCCGTAGAGGAGTACACGGTACCGACGCGCCGATGCACGGGCGGCGAGCTGGCGCTTCACGATCAGTGCGCGAACCGCATCCTGCTCGCGGGTAGTCGCCGCAGCAATTAACGCCTTCAGCGCAGCATCGGTCGCCGGCAGCAGGTCATGCAGCAGGCCGCCATGCGCAATCGCCGCCTGTATTGATGCGGCGTCGTCGCCCGGGTCTGGCAAGCGCGCCAGTTGTTCCAACCGATCCTTGACGTCGCGTGCCGCGGCCGGCGATGTGTCCAGCGTGAGGCGCAGCATGGCCGCCGACAGCGTGGTGGCGGCGGCAACGACCGGCGTGCGGTCCGAGGCGGCGAGACGGGCGCTGAACATACCAAAATAGAGGAAGGAGTTTCGCAGCAGTGCATTTCTGCTCTTGAACTGTTCGATCAGGTCCTGCTGCCGATGCGCGCTAGCGGCCAGAACGGCGATTGCTGCCTCCTCTTCTGCGTCGGAACTGGCTGCATCGCGCAACTGATGTACAGAGTCATCGTAAGCGTCGGTCAGGCGCGCCAGCTCATCGTAGTTTCGAGACAAGCCCGCGCGTGCCGTCAATACTTCCCGATTTAGGGCGCGCTCGAGTCTGGAAAAATGGTCGAGTGCCTCGAGCTGCTGGTCAAGGCGCGTCGAGTTGAAGTTCAGCCCGCCTAGCAACAGCCAAGTCAGCAACAGAAGCAGGAATGACACGAATACTACTAGAGGCGTCATTCTCATGGTGCAGCTCCGACCTGAGCGCCGCGATATTTTCCGGTCAAGGTTCCCAGATAGGCAACGACCGCCTTGACTTGCTCGTCGGTCAGCGTCGAGTTCAGCTGCGCGACGCCCATTTTGCGAACGGCGTCATCGAGTGTTGGGGCGCTGCCGTCATGAAAATATGGCGCTGTGGTCGCGACGTTGCGCAGGCTGGGCACGCGCAGAACTTCCGGCTTCGGCGATCCGAGCGGGTGGAAAATTCCGTGTCGCTGAAAGAGATTGCCGCCGATGTTCACGCCCTGGTGACAGGAAACGCAGCCCAGTGATTTGAACAAGTGATAGCCGTCCTGCTCCTGGGCCGACAGAGCCCCGGCGTCTCCCGTCAGCCAACGATCGAACCGGCTATTCGGCGTGATCAAGGTTCGCTGGAAGCTTGCGAGGGCATCGACGACATTCTCGGCATCGGGGCCACTACCGTAGGCGGTCGTGAACTCCCGGCGCAGGCCAGGATCCATGCCCAGCCTTTCTGCGATATCGGAGATATTGGCGCCCATGACCTGCGGATTTTCCAACGAGGCTTTGATGTCCGACTCGATGTTGCGGATCTTTCCTTCCCAACCGAAGCGGAAGCTGAGCGCGGCGTTGAACACGGTCGGTGTGTTGAGCGGAAGGCTCGAGCCGTCGAGGCCAGCATCGTAGCTCGACCTGCCCGCGCCGTTGGTACCAAGATCGTGGCACGACGAGCAACTGCGCGAATTATCGCGAGACAGCCGAGGATCGCCGAACAGACGCTCACCAAGCCTGACCTTCAAGGGATCGATCCGTGGAGGCTTGGGAACGGGAGTGATCGGCTCTTCGGAGAAAATGCTGTTCATTTCAGGCGGCGGCACGAGCGGTTGTTGCGCCGCCGACGAAACCAACAGGCCGCCCAGGATCACGACGCAGGTCATCGCGATCCAGCGCGATCGATGGGCGGCACTTCTCGTCTTGCCGCGCATGGTCAAGTGAGACGAAGCGCTTTGACGTGACAAGCCAGGCGATATCTGGTCAGCGCAACCATGCTCCACTCTCGTTTGGGCCCATTCGCGCCGGGCGCGCGGGGACGTTGAAGTAGTTCGCGCGGGCGCGGCCCTTGCAACACATAGGCCGCGTCCACCACCATCCACTGACCGGGTCAGTCGTCCCGGCCATATCGGATTATCTGTTCTGTCTGGGATCGATGGAGAATTCCCATATCCCGCAGCATCCGGTCGTCGTATTCCGCCAGGGTAGCCACCGCCTCTTTTATCTCCCGCTCGCGACGCCACTTTGCCCACCCGCCAGCGACGGCGCGCCATATCATGGCCGACCAATTAGGATGGACCAATCTGTATCGGTCGACCTCGCGCGCAGAAGATGCGAAGGCGTCTCGCGTAGCCGGCGTCCAGGTCTCAATTGCGGTTCGATCGGCTGCGCCATCACGCTCAACCATCGTTATTTCGGCACGGGCGTGGAGCGAGGCCAGCGAAACAAATTCTCGTCGTTTGCTCCGAGCATGCTTCTGGCGCTGTCGAGCATCAACCTCGTTGGCGATCGTCGTCACCGCCGTCGTTGCAACCCAATGTACCGACGCACCATAGAGCGCAAACCCTTCGACAAAAAACCAAAGCACCGACTGCCAGACCGCGTCGGCCCGGCCCATTGTGGGCCTCCTCGCCGGAAGCGATCTCGCTTCGGAAAGTTCCAGAATTTGCCTCGACCCTTCGGGCAGGAAGCCGCGCCCGTTGCGCGCGCCAATGCTCGGCGTTGGCAAATGGCCCGATGCCGCCGGCAAAGAGGGTCGCCGACGATCAAGCGTGGGCGCCAATGGAAGGACCTTGTGTTTCATCTTTGGATCTCCGTCAACCAATACGGAGATTGTGATGGCCGCCCGTTACGCGATCATCAGCTGCACGGAGTATTCGGCTACGACCGTAACCGCGCTGCCACATTTCGATTCTGCTCAGAAGGGTTCTACCGGCAATGCGAAGACATAACCTATCCCGCGCTCGGTCTGAATCACGCGCGGCGCACTCGGATCAACCTCGAGCTTGCGCCGTAGCCGCAACACCTGGACATCGATGCTTCGATCAAAGATATCCTCGTGCATCCGTGTGGACTGCAATAGCTGCTCGCGCGACAACGGGCGCTGCGGCGCCTCGAGAAACGCCAACAGCAACGCATACTCGCCCTTGCTCAGCGCAACTGGCGTTCCCTTGGAATCAAGAAGCCTGCGGCCGCGCCGCTCGAGCTGCCAACCGTCGAACCTGTATCCGCCCCGCTCCGGATTGTGAGCGCGTGCGAGGCGTCCCATCTCCTGCCGCCTCAGGACCGCACGGACGCGGGCCAGCAATTCCCTGAGGCTGAACGGCTTGATGATGTAGTCGTCTGCACCGAGTTCGAGGCCGACGATGCGGTCGATCTCGTCGGGGCGATGGCCGGTCGTGATGATGACCGGAACGTCCGAATGAGATCGGATCTCCCGCAACATGTCGAGCCCGTCCTCTTGGCCTAGCCGCAGGTCGAGAATAATCAGACTCGGTTCGGCCCCGTTCAGATGGCGAGTAAGCTCGGTTCGATTTGAGGCCGGCTTCGTCGGGATATTGTGATCTTCAAGGTATCTGATCACCAATTGCCGCAACGAAGGATCGTCATCAACAACAAGGATATGGCCAGCATCGGCAAGCATAAATCTGGTCTCTCAACTTTTCTTATTGGACTATGACCCCCGCAATTCGAACTTCCGGCAAATCCCTGCCCTCATGCCCGCCGCCCAATCGGACAGCGATCAAGCCGTCGTATCTAGGACGTCCCAAAACGGACGTCGCGTGCCCAGAACGCACTTTCTGCGGTACCAGCGCGCACGGCGCCCTCTCCCGGATGGGCGCCGGGCGAATAGCCAAACCGCTTGCGGAATCTCCGCGCAAAATGCGCATAATCGCGAAAGCCGCAGGCGTAGGCGACCTCGCTCAAAGGTTGATCGGCGCCCTTTAGCGCCCGGCGGTGGAGAAGATAAGCAGCATGGTCCAGGCGATGCGAATAGATGAATTCGCTGCATGTCGTCATGCGCTCGGTGAAAAGCTTCTGGAGGTAGCGCAGCGAAATTCCAACTTCGCTGGCCAACTCGGCGGGGCCGAAATCCGGATCCGCAAGACCATCCTTCACCGCGCCGGTGATGCGCGCGAACAGCTTGTCCGCTGAGCGTGAGAAGGGTCGCAGATCGGACGGCGCAAATAGCGCGCCGACCAGGTCGTAGACGGCGAACTGCATGTAGAGATCGGCGGACGATAACGCGGCTTCCATATCTGCATCACGAATGAGGTCGAAGAGCAGACGACTGGTGCGCGTTACCTGCCTGCTAACCACCCCTTGCGGCTCGAATCCCAAGTGAGAGCGCAGCGCTCTGCGCGGCAGCCTAAGCGTCAGCCACTCCGGGCTGCTGAAGCGGGAGAGATAAGTCACTGGCCGCGCCGCATCGACGAGCGCAACATCGCCTACCGCGAGTTGTGCCGCCTGATCGATCTGGCTCATTTCCGTCTGCCCGGCGACTTGGAACATCAAGAGGTAATGATCCGCGCCATCGCAGCGAACATCGCGGTAACTCCGCTCTACTTGGTGATCAGGGTAGCTTGGGTCTGCCGATCCCCACCTGATCTTAACCGAGGTTGCCTCAAGCCCGCATGCATTGAAGGGACGGATCAAGCCGGCAAAGGCATTCGGCGTCGTGACCTCGACGTCGCGCCCGCAATTTGATCGAAGCAATGCTCGCCACGCGTCGAAATCCAAAACAGGCGCGCCGTCGAGATCGTCACACTGAAGCATCATTGCCTCCGTCCGAGTTGAGGGCGGTATCTATGGGTTCCGGCAACATCTTGCTGCGATGAACCGCGTAAAGTCTCGGGGATGTGATGAAATGTGATCAGTTTGCCATGGGCTGCATACCTTGCGCGTCCCTAAAGGAACGCCTCGTGAGGCATCGGGCAAGTGGTCGGCTATTCATAGATCCAAAGGCCGCGGTCATCCGCGGGCGCGCCCGCGGATGACCCAGAACCGGCATAGTGCGCAGCGGCTACAACTGGCGGATGTTGCGTTACAACCGTAACGTCACCGCTGTCGGATATTGGAAGCCTAACGGATGCCGACACGGCGGCGCGTGACCACGGTCGCTGTGGCCCGCCGCGCGGCCGCCTGTTTCGGCGCATGCGCGAGCTCGCCAATGATCCGAAGAATCTCGGCGCGCGTATTGATCTCATCGAACTCGTCGGCCATCGACGACGCCTGCCTCCGATAGGTCGGGCTATCGAGCACGGTTCGAACGGCGTGGCGCAATGCGTCAGGCGTCGGCTCGTTGGTCGCCAGATCGATCCCTACACCGGACCATGCGACGCGCGCGTTCACGTCTGCCTTGTCTTCCGTTAGCCCAGCGGTGACCAGCGGAATGCCGAAGCTCATCGCCTGGTTGACGCTGCCGTAGCCGCCATTGGTAACGAATGCGTCGACCTTGGGTAGTATCCATTCGAACGGCAGATATTGGGCAAGGCGCGCGTTGGCCGGAATTGGACCCGGAATGGCGTCGACGGGGCGGCCGCCTGCAGTGGCGACGACGAGAAGGTCAGGCTCATCGGCGAGCGCGGCCAACGTCGGCGCAATCAGCAGGCCGAAATTGTGGTTGGCCAGTGTTCCCTGCGTTACCAGCACCACCTTGCGCGAGCCGTCGAGCTCGTGGGCCCAGGGTGGCAGCGGCGCCTGATCCGGAATGAGCGGAGGCCGCCCAACGAAACGTACCGAGGCCGGAAAAGTGCGCGGAAACTCGAAGCTCGGAACGGTGAGCTGTAGATAAGCATCGGCGAGTTCGACGACCGAATCGAACATGGGCATCGACAACGGCCCGACACCCATGGTCTGCAGAAATCTGTTCAGCCTATCGCCCACCGGGTGATAGAGGTGCTCGTCATGTTCACGATAAACCGCTGCATAGTCGTCACGCTGCGCCTGCGTGGTGGCAGGATGCAAACCGGCAAAATTCGGCGCGCCATCCTCGCGGCGCCAATGCAGGAACGATGTGCCGCACAGCGCAATCGGCGGCCGCTTCGCTCGTGGTCCGAGCAGCATGGGCAAGACCCCGAACAGCATGTCGTCGCCGATGATGATTTCGGCGGGGAAATCCTGCAGCACCTGCTGTATGCCCTTGTGCTGGCCGGGAATGGCGTCGACGAATACCCGCTCCATGGCGACGCGGAACCAATCCAACCCCGGCGGAATGGTTTTCAATTCGGGAGCCACCGTCGCGAAGTCGCGCAGGTCGAAATCCGCGCCGGCCGGAAACGCGTAAAATCTTGCGCCGATGCGTTCGATGGGACTGCGCAGAGCACTCCCCGACAGAAAGGCAACCTCATGGCCTTCGGCGATCAGGAAACGTCCGATCGCAAGCAGCGGATTGAGATGGCCGGTGGCGGGAGTCGAAGCAAGGAGGATTTTCATGTGACCTGTCACTCTCGTTGGTGAAACCAGCCGCTGTTCGGATGCCCGAAGGGGCGGCTCATGCAAGGCACAGGATGGCGTCTCGCAATTACGCCGCGACTTCAAGAGCGTCCGAAATGGTTACGGCCGCAATGCGGGATAGCTTTGGGAAGGCGCGCAACCGCTTGCTCGACAAGAGGGCCAGCGACAAAGCATGACTTTGAAATTCGAGAAGCCGGCGGCCGCCGATTATTGCCACGATGCTAGTCACAGGCAGCGAGAAGAGTCTCACGGATCGCTTCCAGAAGGCCTGAGATCGGCTCGTAACTCTGATGAACTGTACGGAGCCTGCCGGCAAACGTGCCGACGCCGATCGTTTGTCGGTCGGACGGAAGATTGGTCAACAGCGCCGGCCCCCAGACCGCCTTGAGCTTTAGAGAGCCGTATTCAACCGCAAGCGGCAGAACACCGAGATTCGAAATGACTGCGGAGCTCTGTAGCAGGGAAGCAAACAACGCGGCCACGCTCTCCTTGCCTGCGGTCGGCGGTATCTCGGCTGCGATCCATTGCATCATTCCGGCCACGGCCGCGGGTGAGCGCATCGTCCCGAGGTGCTCTACGAAAATGCACGGGAAAGGCAAGCGAGTAGAGATGGAAGAATCTCTCGCCGCAGCCGAGCGGGCGGATTGGAGCGGATTCTCGTCTCTCCGCCGCCACCAATCCAACCAGGTTGCTGCCCGCGACCGTTTCGTCGCCTGCCGTCATTACCTCAGCAACCGTGGCAGATGATAAGCTTGCGATCGATGGCTGCGTCCTCGTCAGTGAGGCGCTCGAGCTCACCGTGACTCTGCGACGGCACATCGCGCGCTTGCGGTTGGCGGTGCCCGACCGGCGCCCGGCCGATCAATCGGGTGTCTTGCGTCAGTGAGAACGGCGCGGTTGCAGCGGTAGAGTATTCGGCGGATGATCTCGCAACTCCCACCGTTTGCGCGATGGCCCCGCGACTGCCGAGTAGGGCCAGCACTGCTAGTGTCCTGATTAGGTTTCGCATGTTCACCTCTCCTGAAATCTGCGCGTCGCCAGTTGTGACGCCGCCGACGTGAGTCTTGAGGTGCTCACCTTGCGAAGGTGAGATTACGAACGGATGTTGTGAGCGCGCGAAACGACTACAGCCGTAATATGCCGCACGCACTTCGCCTGCCTTAAAACGCCTGCGTCACTAAAAGGAGCCGCTATACTTGCTGACTTCAGATTTTTCGTTGGCGACTTCGATCGAAGCGTCGTCGATAGTCTGCATCTGTACGGGGCAAGGCATGCCCACTTTCCAGCGGATCAGAAATCATCGCAAGACGGCGCTGACATGCCGGCGGATACAGGCAGTAGCTTCACGACATCGGTCACGCGCCGACGGCCTCCCGTTGATGGCGCCAGTTTGGCGTTAGGACGCTAAGACAGCGCTCGCCGCCTTACGAATGACATCGAGCACCACATCTGGCTTCGAGAGCATCGGGACGTGGGAGGTAGCAACTTCAGTGGTTGCGGCTTTCATGCGATGGGACACAAAACGTTGCAGATCAGGATGAACCGTCTGGTCCTGCGTGGCCAGTACATACCAGCTAGGCTTGGACTTCCACGACGTGCCCTCGACCTTCTGGTTGAAAAGATCTGCGATGGGTGCGGCCTGCGTTGCATACACCAGCTTCTGCTCTGCCTCGGACAGACCTCCCGCAAAATGCCTTACCCCGCTCTTCTTGAGCCAGACACGCGCTTCCGCCACTTCGATATCAGCCCAGAGGCCATGAGCGAAAACGATGCTTGGTTTAGTCACGATGGTCTCCGTCGATTGAGTGAAAACGAGTTGACCTGAGCGCCTGACGCAGACTGAACTTCGGCCCTGTCGCCTTGTCGATAATGTAAAAAAAAGTAAAAGAAGGGGGCAACAATCAAGCGAACGCGAAAAACGACGCTTTTCGGTTTAGCCGTCTGAACCGATCACTTGGAAAACGCTGGGGGCGATCCAACCATATCTTTTGGCGTGGCCGTCGCCCCTAAACTGACCGAACGGGAGCCGGGAATGTTGGATCGCAGATCACCCCGACAGCGATCCCAATCAAGGAAGGATGCTTTCCGGCGGGCGCGACACCTGTGAAGCAGCGGTGTGTCGCAGAGCTGTGCATCAGCTCCCCAGCCAGCCAGTTTCGTCAGTGTTTTCAGCCTGGGCGGGCGATGTGGCTGGGGCGGGAGGGATCGAACCTCCGAATGGCGGAATCAAAATCCGCTGAATACACGAGCAAAATCAATGACCCTTCTGAATTTCCTTCTCCGTTCACCCATTGACGGTACTAGGGAATTTCCCGCGTTCAGAATGATTTAGCGGTTCGGTATTGCAACGAGCAGGCGACGAACGCCTGGGATCAGGTGTGGGGAAGGCCTGATCATCTCCATTGGTTTGTATTGCGATCGAAGCTCGCACGGCTCATCGATCCGGTGGGGCGAGCTCGGACTACTAGGGTGGCTAGCCTCAACTACAGTAGGGCGGCATTTGAACGCTATATCCCACTGTGCGGTCATCTGTCGGGGGTTCGAGTCGCTGGAGCGCTACCGCCTTTCCCCACACCAACCAAACCTACGATACGTCATCCAATCCTCGCAATGAGGTGTCCATCGTCGCCTGAGCGACAGCATCTACTCTCAAAATAGACGTTGAACAACCTCACCACGACTATGGCGGAGAGTGTCAGTCAATCTCCATTGAAAGACAAAGCATTCTCGACTTTTCTGGGCCAAAACCTACAATTTCAGCTACGCCGAAAAATGGGATCTCGCGACTGGAGACGCAACCACCGATACCGACATTCGTTGAACGTGGCGATTTGACGGGTTCAAGCTTGGTTTTGCAGCCCCTTGCTCTCAGGCTCGACAGCGAAAAATCACTCAGGCAAACCGATCAGGCCGAAAGGCGTCAAGGTTCAGAGCCTCATTCCGCCTTTCGATGAGACTTGCAACGATGCGGCTCGTGGCGCCGGCCAAGGTCATGCCGAGATGTCCATGGCCAAAAGCGTGGATCAGGTTCGGATGGCGTCGGCTGGGTCCAATGACGGGCAGCGAGTCGGGAAGAGAGGGTCGAAAGCCGTGCCAATGGGATTGAACGGGGCCGAGATCCGGGAAGAGCTTACGGACGCCTCGCTCCAGAAGGGCAATCTGCTTTGGATTGGGCGGCGCGGAGAGGCCGCCGAGCTCGACCGTTCCCGCAACCCGCAAGCGGCCGGCCATGGGTGTGACATAGAAGCCCAGATCAACCGGGCTGACCGGCCTCTTGATCGGACAGACGTCCATCGCGAATTCGATGTGGTAGCCGCGCTCCGTGTCGAGAGGAATGTCCTCGCCGCCTTGTTCGGCCAGAGAGCGCGACCAAGCACCGGCTGCTAGGACAACCGTATGCGCATCGATCGTGCGATCGCGGCACATCAAACGGATTCGTCCGCCGTCCTGCGGTTCCAGCCGATCGACATAAGCGCGCTGGAACGAAGCGCCTCTTGCCGTGGCCGCGGCCGCCAGTCGGCTGGTCAGCGCGGCAGGATCGATGGTGTGAGCTGCATCGGGGAAAAAGATGCCCCCGGCCGTCGGAGGAAGCGCAGGCTCCAGCCTTGCGACCTCTTCTGACGTTAACCGCTCGTGTCGAACACCGAGCTCGTTGCGCAGCCGAGCACCCCACTCGTCGCCTTCTCGCGGCATTTTTCCCCGATAGAGATAGAGGCACCCCTCATATCGCAGAAGGTCTGAAAGTCGAGCCTGCTCTGCGAGCTCACGCCAGGTCGGCATCGCGTCTTTCAGCAATTCTGCCAGCGCGTATGCGTTGCGGCGCGCGCGGGCGGGCGTGGATTGCCAAAGGAAGCGCGACAGCCAGGGAATGAGAGCGGGCAAGCCGGCCAGCCTCACGGCGAGAGGGCTGTCCGGATTGACAAGTAGGTTGGGCAGATTCCACAAGACATCGGGGTTGCCGACCGGTGCACAGGCGTAGGGAGCAAATGTCCCGGCATTGCCGTAGGAGGCGCCCGAACCCGGCTCGTTCGGGTCGATGACGACAACCTCTCGGCCATCCGCGGCCAGCCGAAATGCGATCGCAAGCCCGATGATTCCGGCCCCGACGATCACGACGTCCGTTTTTATCAATTCCGCCACAACGCCTCAGACCGCGCCTGAGATTTCAAAATGACCTGCATTCAGCAGGTCGGTCATGATCGAAAGCGCCTGCCGCAATTCGCCGGATGACGGAGCGGCGCCCACATTGATGCGCACAGCATGCGCGAGAGTTTCGCGTCCTACGGCGAACGCATCCGCAGGAAGCACGCCTACGCCACGCTGACGGCAGGCGCGGGCGAAAGCAGCGCCACGCCAGGGTTCGGGCAAATGCAACCAAGCGTGGGGCGACGTCTCTTGCGTTTGGACATCGAATGCCGCAAGCGCATCGCGCAAGATCGCTTGGCGCCGCCGCAACTCCTCACGCTGGACCTCGATGATGCGCTTCGCGGTCCCTTCTTCCAGCAAAATGGTGGCGATCAGTGCCGTGAGCGGGCTGATGCTCCAGCAATCGATCCGGAGCGCCGCCGCGACATTGCCGAGCACCGCGCGCGGCGCCACCACGAATCCGTAGCGCAGGCCGGGCGCAATGCATTTCGACAGGCCGCTGATGTGGACGGTAAGCTCGGGCTCCAGGGCGGCGAAAGACGGAACGGCGCGATCGAGCAGCGGACGATAGACATCGTCCTCGATGATCAGCACGTTGTGGCGGCGCGCGATCGCCGCAAGTGCGCGGCAGCGCTCTTCGCTCAATGTGACCGTCGTCGGATTGTGCAGGCTGGGTACGAGGAAAACCGCACGTGGGCGCAACGTCGCGCAAGCGGCCTCGAAAGCGTCGGGCCGCATGCCTTCCCGATCAATCGACACTCCGCGCAGGTCGACGCCTTGTGACCGGCAAAGGGCGCTGATGCCTTGATAGGTGATGGAATCGGCGAGCACGATATCGTCGGGCTGCGTCAAGGCCCGCAACACGCAGGCGAGGCCGTGCTGGGCGCCGTCCGTCAGGACGACACGGCCGGCGTCACCATCTCCCGCGACGCCGTCGAGCCAATCCGCCACCGCAGCGCGCGCCCATTCCGGACCTTCGGGAGGATGATAGTCCTGCAAGGCGCCAAACCGGCGATCCTTTGCGATGTGCGGCAACAACTGCGCGAGCGCCTCGCGATAGGCCGACGTCGCCGGCCTGTTTACGGACAGATCGATCAGTCCAGCCTCGTCGCTGGGGGCCGATTTGAAGCCGCCCTCTTCAGTGTCCTTCCCGGCGACAAGGGTTCCACGACCGGGCCGCGCCTCCACGAGCCCACGCTGTTGCAATGCCGAGAAGGCACGCGTGACGGTCGTGACATTGATACCGAGCAGGCGCGCAATTTCGCGGTGCGGTGGCAACCGGTCGCCTTCAGCCAGTTCGCCGCGCGCAATTCGCTCACCGATGGCATCCGCCAAACGCTGATAAATTGGTCGGTCGTTGTTCGGCAGTTCCAGATTTTCGAGCATTGCGACTTTGGCGCCCCGAACGTTCCTGTCGTCAGCAAAGCCTTCTTAACATGGAGAAAAGCACCAGACAATCAAACTTGTATGCATACCAACAGGCTTCGATCGTCCATTATGTGGCACATTGTCTGCCATAAATTGCCTCATATGATCGACTTGACGCTACCGTCTTCGCATTGTATGGTCACTCAATCTCCTATTGTGTGATCACATAACTACCCCAAAGCGCCCTGGAGGTCGAGCGATGGTTTCAACCGGACAAAGTTCGTCGCTTCGTGAAGCCTTGGCCGAGAGCGCGCCCTCCGCAAAGGGCCAGCAGGGTACAGCCGCTGGCGGGAAGACGGGCGCCGCGGCAACAAGCAAGCCGGCCGCCGGTCGCGAGAACGGGAAACCAGCCGACGCCAAATTTGTCGAATTCATCGACGTCGAGAAAACTTACGGCAACTTTCACGCCGTCCGCCGGCTGAATCTGAGCATCGGCCGCGGCGAGTTTCTGACGTTCCTCGGACCGTCAGGCTCCGGCAAGACCACGACTTTGAACATGCTGGCGGGCTTCGAACGTCCCAGCCAAGGCGTCATTACGCTCGACGGTAAATCGGTCGACCGCCTGCCGCCCTACGATCGAAACATCGGCATGGTGTTCCAGAACTACGCGCTGTTTCCGCACATGAGCGTAGCGGACAACGTCGCCTTCCCGCTTTCGGTGCGGAAGGTATCCAAAGCCGAGATCGGGCCGCGCGTCACCCGTGCGCTCGAAATGGTGAGGCTGGAGCGCTTCAAGGATCGCAAACCGACACAACTCTCCGGCGGCCAGCAGCAGCGCGTCGCACTCGCCCGTGCGCTCGTCTTCCAGCCATCCCTCGTTCTGATGGACGAGCCCCTCGGCGCGCTCGACAAGAAGCTGCGCGAGCATATGCAGATCGAGTTGAAGCAGATCCATGAAATGCTCGGCGTCACCATCGTCTATGTGACGCACGACCAGAGCGAAGCGCTGACGATGTCGGATCGCGTCGCCATCTTCGAGAACGGCGCCATCGTTCAGATCGGAACACCGGACGGGCTCTACAACGAGCCCGCAACCGCATTCGTCGCCAGCTTCATCGGTGAAAACAATGCGCTGGATGGCATCGTCGAACGTGTCGATGGCGATCAATGCCTGGTCACGCTGCCCACGGGATTGAGGACGACCGCCATCGCGATCGGAGACATTCGTCCCGGCGTACCGGTCCAGTTGGCCGTCCGGCCCGAGCGGATCGCCGGTGGCGGCGACCATTCGGACAATCGTTTTCTGGCGACGGTCGACGGCCGGATCTATCACGGCGACCACCAACGCCTCCTCGCGCGTTTGCCGAGCGGGCAGGTCCTGACCGTCAAGATCAGCCCCGACGCAACGATGGCGACGGGCGAAGCGATCGACCTTGGGTGGCGCACGGCCGATTGCCGGGCTTTTCCGGCAGGCGTCGCCCCGGACGGTATTACCGCGAACACAGGGAGCGTTTCATGAAGCGAGTTGACAGGACGACCTTGCTTGCCTTGGCGAGCGCCGCAATCATTTCGCAAATACAGCCCGCCAGCGCCACAGAACTCACCGTAATGGCGACCGGCGGCGAATGGCAGTCGGCGCTGCGCAAGGCCTGGTTCGAGCCGTTCGCCAAGAAGGCGGGCATCCAGTTCAACGAGCAGGAATACACCGGCGAGCTCGGCAAGATCAAAGCGATGGTGGAGACCGGCGATGTCCCGATCGACCTCGTGACCGTGGAGACCTCGACCGTCCTGCAGGGCTGCGACGCCGGCGTGCTGATCCGCCTCGACTATTCGAAGATCGCCGATCGTAAGCGGTTCCTTCCCGGCACGGCTTTGGACTGCGGCGTCGGCATCGATGTCTATGGCGACGTACTCGCCTACGATACCACCGTGTTGAAGGAGGCGCCGACATCGGTGCTCGATATCTTCGACACCAAGAAATTCCCCGGCAAGCGCGCCATGCGGAAGGCCCCGGCGCAGAATCTCGAATGGGCGCTGATGGCCGACGGCGTGCCGATAGCCGACGTCTACAAAGTGCTGGATACGCCTGCCGGGGTCGACCGCGCCTTCAAGAAACTCGATTCGATCAAGAAGGATATCGTCTGGTGGGATGCCGGCGCACAGCCGCCGCAATTGCTGGCGTCCAAGGAAGTCGTGATGACGACTGCCTGGAACGGACGCATTCAGAATGCGATCGACAAGGACAAGCGGCCGTTCGCAATCGTCTGGAACGATCAGATCGTCGAATACGACATGATTGCGATTCCGAAAGGCGCGAAGAACCTCGACCTCGCCTACAAATATCTCGCCTACGCGGCCGAACCCGAGGTCAGCGCGCAGCTCGGCCGTCACATCCCCTATGGTCCTGTGATGGCCGATGCGACGCCGTTCGTGCCCAAGGATGTGCTGTCGAAACTGCCGACGGCGCCGGACCACATGAAGGCCTATCTGATCGGCGATGTCGAATTCTGGGGCGATCATGGCGAGGATCTGGTGAAGCGCTTCAACGCCTGGCTCGCCCAGTGAGATAGCGCGCCGACATCGCGATCGGGCGGCCCTGCCCGATCGTCAGCGACCACGCGAGGTGATGTTCATGTCGTCGATCGCAATCTCAGGCATCAAAACCCGGACCGGCACGACGGATCGCAGCGACAGCCTGCGGCCACTGGCACTGGCCGCGCCGCTGCTGCTCCTGCTCGCCTTCAGCTTCGGGGCGCCGATCGTGCTGTTGCTGTCGCGCGCCGTCTATGAGCCGACCATCGCCAATACGCTTCCACACACCATCGCGGCGTTGCGCACGGACAGCGCCGCTGGCGTGCCGGCCGAACCGGTCTTCCACGCCTTCGCGGAGGATATGAAAGCGGCCCAGGCGGCGGGCGCCATCTATGAATTCGCCAAGACCCTCAACACCCGCCTGCCCGGCGCGCGCAGCCAGGTGTTGCGCGTGGCGCGCCTTGCCGGCCAGGATGCGGCGGCCACCAGGGAGGCGATGATCAAGGCAGCACCGCTTCTCGGCGAAGACCAGGGATGGGCGGCGATCCGATCGGGGACCAACCGCTTCACCTCGTTCTTTCTGCTCAGCGCGTTCGACCTGCGCTGGACCGATCAGGGAACGATCGGCGCGGTGCCCGCCGGTCAGGCCGTGTTCACCCGGGTGTTCGGCCGGACCTTCCTGATCGCAACGCTGGTGACGCTGGCGACACTGGCTCTTGCCTTCCCGCTCGCCTATGTGATGACCAACGTGCGGCCGTTGATCGCCGGCATCGTGCTCGTGCTGGTGCTGCTGCCGTTCTGGACGTCGATCCTGGTACGCACGGCAGCATGGACCGTGATCCTTCAGAAATACGGTCTGCTCAACGACCTGCTGCTCTGGCTCGGTGTGACGTCGGACCGTCTCGAGCTGATGTACAGCCGGACAGGTCTCATCATCGCCATGACGCACATCCAGCTTCCCTTCACACTGCTGCCGATCTACAGCGTGATGCGCGCGGTAAACACGTCGCAGCTCAGGGCAGCCCAGTCGCTTGGCGCCCGACCCTTAACCGTGTTCCGCAGGGTGTATCTGCCCCAGGTCATGCCGGGTGTGCTGGCCGGCTGCCTGCTCACCTTCATCCTGTGCCTCGGCTATTACATCACGCCGGTCCTGATCGGCGGCGCCAGCGACCAGTTGATCAGCAATTTCATCGCCAATTACGTCAATGTCGAATTGAACTGGGAAATGGCGGCCGCGCTCAGCTTCGTGCTGCTTGCGTCCACGCTCGGCCTGTACGTGACGATGACACGCTATCTCGGTCTCGATCTCTTCAAGATGGGATGAAGCGCCATGCTGCTGTCGCCCTACCCGACCACGACTGAACGGATCCGCGTCGCCGCGCTGTGGTTCTGGTGCGTGCTGGTGCTAATCTTCCTCGTCGTGCCGATCTTCGTGCCGGTGCCGCTGTCCTTCAACAGCGGGTCATTCTTCACCTTTCCACTCGCGGGCGTTTCCACACGCTGGTACGAAGTCGTGCTCGGGACGCCGCGGTGGCGTGCTGCCATCGGCAACAGCCTGCTGATTGGGGCGGGCGCGACCGTCCTTGCGACCTTCCTCGGAACGCTGACCGCGATCGGGTTGTCCGACCCGAAATTCCCGGCGCGTCGGTTCGTCGTGCCGCTCTTGATTTCGCCCCTGATCGTCCCGGTCGTCGTGACGGCCGTCGGGACGTATCTCTTCTATGCCCGCATCGGAC